>JAITMT010000413.1 GCA_031277235.1 Tannerella sp. | reverse complement strand
TTCAGCACAAACTGAACAGCAGACCCCGAAAGAAACCGGGATTTTTAACGCCCCATGAATTTTTTTTGAAGTATCTTTGCAACGAAAAAGTTGCATTTGTGAGTTGAATGTGCGTCATTATATCGCGAACCCATTCTCAAATTCGCGTTGTTCCGTGTCGTTCAAATACACATCGCCTTGCGGCTTGTTTTTGACAAGCAGATGATATAATTCCTCATCACTCATAGCATTAGCTTCCATTACAAGCAGGTTTTCAATAAAGAATTTTAGACTTTTTCCTTCGGAAGCCGCCCAGATAGATAAATTCCGAAATGTAGACTTATAGGTCAAAAATGCTGCTAAAATCTTCTGCACCGTTGATAAACACAACCTTTGCGGCAAATCAAAGTTTATGAATAAAAAAAGTGCTTTTACTGCAAGTCTGCGGTAACGGAAAAAAACGGCGTAATAAACGGTAAGCAACGTTACAAATGTCACGCTTGCGGCAAACAGTTTATGGGAGGCGGGCGGCTGGATCCGCGGGAACTGTGGCGTCAGTACAGTCAAAATAAACAGGCAGTCAGGGAACTTGCGGGTCAATATTCCGTAAGTGAAAGTACCGTCAAACGCCGTCTGCGGACAGTACGGGGGGATTTTATGTGCAGGGATATTCCTTCCCGGGGTGCCGTTTTGATGGATACGGCTTATTTTGGCAAAGATTGGGGAGTGACTGTTCTGAAAGATTCTCTGACGGGAAAAATCCTGTGCCGTAAATATGTCATACACGAGCGACCGGTTGATTATCGGGAATGTACTGATTTTATCATGGCAAAAGGCCATCGAATTTCGGGCATTGTCCGTGACGGGTTCAAGGGCATTTTCAAGCAATATTCTTCCTTTCCCGTCCAGATGTGCCGGTATCATTTTATCAGCATAATCAGACGGTATTTAACCCTGAATCCGAAACTGCAGTCAGGTAAAGAGTTGTGGATTTCGGTGAAAAATATCACAAGACTGACTGAAAATGAATTTATTGAGTCTTTTCAGGAATGGCAGGACAAATGGAGTTTGTTCCTGAAGGAACGCACAAAAGACGTAGCCACGGGCAGGAGTCATTTTACGCACAAAAAGTTGCGCAGCGCATGGTTGAGCACTCAAAGACATTTGCCGTATCTGTTTGTTTTTGAAAAAGTTAACTTTCAGATGCCAAACACCAACAATGCCCTGAAAGGCACTTTTACAGCCTTGAAAAACAGTTTGAGAAATCATAATGGAATGTCGAAGGAAAACCGCAAACGGTTTATGGACGGATTTTTGGAGGCATAAAACTGCCAAATTACAGAAAGGGACTGTCCGGCGGCAATCCTTTCTTTCTGCAATTTGTACAGGTCAAATCCATCCCTGACAGGTTGCCCACCGGCAGAGCATGTTTCCGTTTCGGTTTGACAGTGCAAAGGTATAAAACAGTTTTTTAGCAGCAAAAATCTGTTGAAATTTTCAGCATCATTTTTGACCTATACGCCTTTTTTTTTCGTTTTTTCTCAACAGCCAATGCGCCCATAATCAAAATATTTTTCTACAAAGGTATGCAATATATATGATATACACAATATATCATGCTGAAATATTCTCTTTTCCTTTCGGATTTATAATCAGTAGAAGCCTATTGAGATTATCATTATTTATATTCAACGAGTTACTGTTCTTTACAACCCTGTTAGAGTTTCATATCCTACTTTCTTCTATCAATAAACGTGCAATAAAATAACAGATGACATCTTGTCCGTTTTTGCAGGACAAAATGGCGGATAACGCCTATGCGGGAAATGATGTACTCTTTGGTAAAGATTTTGTAACAAATCCGATAGTCATGTAACAAATCCGATAGCAAATGTTTCATTAGAATGTATCATTTGGAAAAATTGATCGTACTTTTGCAACACGAAAAATCGGAAAAACGCAGACATACCTATGAGAGCAAAAATTTACGTATTTCTTTTTTCTTTACTGTTTTTACCTGCATTTTCGGCGATAAGGTTGCCGAAGTTGGTGAGTAATAACATGATGTTACAGCGCGACGTCCCCGCAAAAATCTGGGGCTGGGCAGCGCCGAACGAACGGGTTACACTCACGTTCCTGAACAGGAATTATACCGCAACTGCTGACAGATCAGGTAATTGGATGATTACGCTTCCGGCGCAGGAAGCAGGCGTTACCGCCTCCATCACGCTGAAGGCGAGCAATACGGTTGTTATTAATAATGTATTGTTCGGCGACGTGTGGCTGTGCAGCGGGCAGTCGAATATGGAAACGCCCGTTTCGCGCCTGATGACGAAATATCGCGATGAAATCAACAGTTTTTCCAGTTCTTCGATTCGCTACGTCAAAATTCCACTGGTGTACAATTTTCACCAGCCGCAGACGGATGTGCCGGACTGCAAATGGACAGACCTGACGCCCGTTTCAGTGCAGAATTTCTCGGGAGTCGCCTATTTTTATGCGCGTTACCTGCTGGAACAGACGGGTATTCCGCAGGGCGTCATCAATTCGAGCGTGGGCGGTTCGCCGGCGGAGGCTTGGATTAGCGAAGATTATCTTCAGGAATTTCCCGTCCTGGCAAATGCAAAACATATCTATGAATCAGACGAATATGTAAAGGAAATTAAGAAATTCAGCGCCATGCCGTATCAATTTTGGGAAGAGGTTGCCGACCGGCAGGATAAAGGTCTCAACGACACGGTGAAGTGGTACAGTCCGGACTGTGATTTTTCCGGATGGGACGAAACGGAATTGATGGGTATGGAGTGGAGGCGGAACGGTATGCGCGTACAGAACGGTATTATCTGGTTCAACCGGGAAATCGAACTGCCGGATTCCCTTGAAAATGTGGAAGGTATGATTTACATGGGACGGATTGTCGATGCGGACTCCGTGTATATCAACGGAATATGCGTCGGAACGACCGAATATCAGTATCCTCCCAGAAACTACGCAATTCCCGCCAATGTGTTGAAAGCGGGCAGAAACGTAGTAACGGTGCGGTTGGTCAGTTATCGCGGTCTCCCGGAATTTGTGCGGGGCAAATCCTATAAAATGGTTATTAATAACAATGAAATAAATCTCACAGGCAATTGGAAGTTTAAGGTTGGAACAATTATGCCGGCTGTGCAGGGTAGCGGAGCGACGCTTCAATATCAGCCGGCAGGATTGTTTAATTCGATGATTGCGCCGCTTCAAAACTTTGCCATCAAGGGCTTTGTGTGGTATCAGGGCGAATCGAACACGGAAGATTACGATATTTACTACGACCTGATGACCTCGCTGATAACGAATTGGAGAGCAGTCTGGGGAACGGAAAAGCCGTTCTATTTCGTGCAGTTGCCCAATTTCATGTCGGCGTCTGTTGTTCAGCAGTTTAGCGCCTGGGCAGAAACGCGCGACATACAGTTCCGGTTATCCAAAGACGTCCCGCATACGGGAATGGCGGTTACGATTGACGTTGGCGAATGGAATGATATTCATCCGATTAACAAAAAGGACGTGGGGATAAGGCTGGCGTTGCATGCCTTGAAAAATTTGTACGGAAAAGAGATTGTTGCGGAGGGACCGATTTTTGAATCGGCGAAAACGGATGGCGATAAAGTGATTCTTTCCTTCAAAAAGGGAACGGACAGTTTGCAGCAAGTTTCTGATTTAAGGGGATTTACCATCGCCAACGAAAATGGATATTTCCTGTGGGCGGACGCCAAAATAGAAGGCAATACCGTGATTGTCTGGAACAACGAAATCAAAACGCCGAAATTTGTGCGCTATGGATGGGCGGACAATCCCGACGGCGCCAATTTATATAATGTACAGGGATTGCCGGCGTCGCCGTTCCGGATTGTATTGCCGGAACCTCTCCTGCATGAAAGGGATGATATTATTGCGACAAACTCTAACAGGGTTCCGAACCCTGTTAGAGTTGGAAATGTTGACGAAATCCAACCATAAGAATGATTCAGAAAATATGAATGTTCTACATAATAGAAAGGATAGTCTGCATCCCGTCAGGGAGGCTAAAGCCTCCCCTAACCCCTCCGAAGGAGGGGGATTCCCTCCTCTTTGGGGAGGATTGGAAGGTGATATTTTCTACCGGGGGATAATCCCAGCGGGATTACATATTTATAGCCATGAATGTTCGCGGTTTTGTGCGACCCCTTCGGGGTCGTATGGAGATGTAGCAACGTCTGTCTATAAATATATGACCGCTTTGCGGTC
>JAITMT010000324.1 GCA_031277235.1 Tannerella sp. | reverse complement strand
AAGAGAATAAGGCTTCCGTGCCTTCCCAGCCTGCGTTTTGTTTCAAGGCGCCGTTCGCCAAATCAATCTCGTTTTGCGGAATCATAAAGAAACCTTTGGTTGCCCGGTAGCGGGCAGCCACATCGCCGGCGCCGCCCTGCGGTTTCATCGTCGTAAGAACGCCGGAACTGTAAATCGGGATATTATACATATCGTTCAACACCTGTTCGGCAATGCCCCAGCGACGGATATCGCCCCAGCGCAATCCTTCGAAAGCCAACTCGTGACGGCGTTCCTTGCGCAACGCTTCGTCGCTGTAAGCCACGGCAGGCAATCCTACGCGGGCGCGTACCTGATTCATTCCTTCCGGAGTTTTGGTTACTTCCGAGTGCATCAGCAGAATATCCGCATAACGAAGCAAAAGCAAGTCGGCTGCATTTCCCACCTGAAAGTCATCGCCCGAGTAACCTTCATAAGCGGGCGCACTGAAGAATGAACTGTACAGCGCAGTCGGATTGCCACCCTTGCCGTAAGCGCGGGTAGCCACGATTTTCTTCTGCCAAAGTCCGGTTTCTTCCATTTGCGTATCGCCACCGTACTCATAGCCGGATCCTTCTTCCTCTACATTGTAAATGGAAGCTTTACGCCTCGGGTCATTGGGTTCGTCGGTCGCCCATTGATCCCACAACCGGGAATTGACGGGACCTGCGCCCCAGCCTTCGCCCAGCGGGAAAACAGATTGATAGCGATTGTCGACTCCACCGTTGCGGATGGCAAAGGCTACTGCAAACCAGTTGGAAAAGCGCAACTTGGTACCGTCCCAGTTATTCAAGCCGATATTCTTGACAACAAAGATATGCTCGCTGTTTTGTCCGTCCAATATCCAGGTCGGGGCATCAGCGGCAAACGGATAATCGGGCTTCGTTACCGAGTTGGTATAGGTCCAAAGCGAACGGAAATCGGAAATCAGGGTATGCCCGGAATTGTCCATGCAGTCTTTCAGTGCAGCAGCGACCTGATCGGATGTTACTTCTCCGCCGTCTATCGGCATGGAAGATTTTTGATAAAATCCGGTATAGAACAGCCATGCGCGCGCCAGCAAGCCTGCAGCCGCCCATTTGGTTATTGTACCGCTCGGATAGGTATTCCATTTGACGGTAGGCATTGCGGAATAGGCTTCCCACAAGTCGGTGCCGATTTGAGTAAAGATTTCTTCCTGCGAAGCCTGGGCGGGTGATTCCAGCGCCTGTCCGACATTGTCGGGAGCCGCTTTCATCAAGGGTACGTCGCCCAGCAGTTGAACCAGTTCGAAATAATAAAAGGCGCGCAACACTCTGGCTTCTCCGAGTTTCTGGTTCTTCAAGTCGCCTTCCTCCATCGTTTCCAATGCGGTTATGGCGGCTGTAGCACGGGAAATGCCCTGATAATGGTGCGCCCAGAAATCTCTGTAGTGAGTAGGATCCGTATATAACAAATGGTTTATAGACGTCCATTGTTTGTCATTGGAGCCGCCGCCGCCCATGCGGTCGTCCGACGCCAATTCGGCAGTCAGCAGGTAAGACGAACCATAGTCATTGTTCGTAATTAAATTCATAACGGCATAAACGCCGGTAAGCATCTGGTTGGCGTCTTCCTCCGTTCTGGGAAACGTCTCCGAATTTTTAGCCGTATAACTTTGCGTATCCAGAAAGTCTTCACAACCGGATAAAACGGGAAGCAAAAATACTATTGCTATCAAATAAATAATCTTTTTCATGTTTGTTACCAATTAAAATGTTAAATTAACTCCTGCCAGGAAAGATTTCGCTGCCGGATACATTCCCAAATCAACATGGGAAGCCCACCGGATATTGTCGTCGCCCGAATAGGCATTTTCGGGATCTACGCCCGAATAGCCGGTGAAAGTGAGCAGATTTTCGGCGCTGACAAAGATGCGCGCCCGTCCCATCGGCATTTTGGGGAATAATTGCTTGAAATCGTAACCCAGCGTAATGTTCTGGATTCTGAAGAAATCTCCCTTTTCAAAGAAGATGTCCGAAACCAATTGATAGTTGGGATGATTGCCGGTTGTCAGGCGGGGCCATTTGTTGGAAGTGCCTTCTCCGACCCAGCGTTCAAACACGTCCGTGGTATAGTTTTCGTAATGGCTGTCGGCAAAGCGGCGGTAGGATTTAGCGATCAGATGACCGAAAGAGCCCATACCGTTTACGCTGAAATCGAATCCCTTGTAGCCCAGATTGATTGCGAGCCTGAGATTGCTGGTGGGATTGCTGTTACCGATGTTTGTCCGGTCATTCGGGTCAATTTTACCGTCGGGTTTGCCTGTTAACTTTCCGTTTTCATCCAAACCGTTCGTATCCACGAAGCGGACGTCGCCCGGACGGGAATTGGAACCTGTGGCTTTATTGTAGGCATCCGCTTCGGCTTGGTTCTGAAGGATTCCGTCGGTCTTGTAAACATAGAAGTAACCCATCGGCTGGCCTACCTGCAAACGGTAAATAAAAGTAGTTCCCTGACTCAGCAGGTTATCCGGTCCGTTGATGACTCCGGCGACATTTTCAATCTCCGTCACTTCATTTTTGTTGTAGTCGCCACCGAGGTTTATGCCGTAGGTGAAGTCGCCCACTTTATCGTTCCAACTCAGAGACAGTTCCGCACCGTTGTTTCTAACTGCGCCTCCGTTCATTTTCGGACGGTCGAATCCCCAGGTAGCACTGATGGGAGCATCCAGTAACCAGCCTTTGGTTTCCCGGATATAGTAGTTGAACGTCAATCCCAGACGGTTGCGCAGGAAACGGGCATCCAATCCTATGTCCGTCATCTGTTGAGTTTCCCAGGTAACGTCCGGATTTTTCAAAACGCCGGCAATGGCTCCGGTGGCTTCCGTTCCTTCCTGTTTACTGCCTCCGAAGAAATAAACCGCTCCGTTATCATACTTATACTGCGAAAGATATTGAAAATTGGAGATGGCATCGTTACCGTTCCGTCCCCAGTTTGCATTTAGTCGCAAAAAGTCCACGGTACCTTTAAGTCCTTCCATGAAGGCTTCGTTGCTGATAATCCATCCGGCTGAAATGGAGGGGAAATAGCCCCAGCGGTTTCCGCGCATAAAGTTCGACGAACCGTCCGCACGCAAAATCAACGTTGCCATATAGGTTTCGTTGTAGTCATACATCAAACGTCCGAAGAAGGAAGCCCGGCTTCCTTCGCCCCAGGGATTTCCTCCGGCGCTACGCTCTGCCAGCGAAGTGGGATCCGTATTATCTACCCAGGCGTAGTTCCAGCCCATGTTGAATTTGCTGATATTGGCACCTGCGCTAACGTTTTCGCCATAGCCACCCTTTGCAATCTCCTGACCTACCAGGGCGGTAATGTTGTTTTTATCAATGGAAAAACTATACGTCAACGTATTGGTCAAATTCCAGTCGTAACCCATACTTTGATTCTGGTCCACTCTTTCGGTCGTCGTTTCCGATGTGGTATTCCAGCGGGAAATCTGGCTTTGGGTACGTCCTGAATTTGCACTCATGTTATAGCCGTACAGCGATTTGAATATCAATCCCTTGATGGGCTGAATCTGCAAGTATGCGCTGGCTCTCAAGCCATAACTTCTGTAGAAGTTCAAGCCTTGCGAGTTTGTCGTCAGGGAGCCGACCGGGTTAGCCGCGCCGCCGTCCAAAGTCCAGCCGTCTGCCATTTTATCGTAGTAGTCGTAATAGTTGCCTTCAGCGTCGTAAGCAGGCAGCAACGGGTTTGCGACAATTGCGCTGTGGAAAGCGTTCCAATAAATATTTCCGGTAGAGATGCCGTGATTGGAGCGATAATAGGAGTTGAGCGTTTCGCCGACGGTAATCGCGTCGAAATCCCTTACTTTCAACAACACATGGTCGCTGTTGACGCGGAACGTGTGCCGGTTGTATTTCGACTGAGCCGGTCCTCCCAGAATACCGTCTTGCTGGGTATAGGAATATCCCATTGAAAATTTGGAATAATCGCCGCCGCCCGTTACGTTGAAAGAATGGTTTTGCTTGACCGCTCCTTCATTATACATTTCATCAATCCAGTTGGTTCCTGTCCATTCGCCGCTCATGACTTTGTCATACATTCCGTCCGGTAGCAGGTTGTCCCAGTCAAACAGGGGAAGATTCTCGTTGAATTGCCTTTCGTTCATGATCTGAATGTATTCCTTGGCATTCAGCACGTCCGGTCTTTTGACCATGTATTGCTGTCCGTAGTAGGCGTCGTAGGAAATCCGGGGCTTGCCGGCTTTTCCCTGTCTGGTGGTAATCAAAATCACACCGTTGGCGGCTCTTGAGCCGTAAATTGCCGCTGATGCAGCATCTTTCAGAATATCAATGGTTTCGATATCCGCCGGAGACATCTGGTTCAGTGCGTCGTTGCCTGCCGGAACTCCGTCAATAACGTAGAGCGGTCTCGATTCGCCGTTGGTACCCAAACCGCGAATGTTCACAATGTAGCCGTCGCCCGGCTGTCCGTTCTTTTGAACGATGTTTACGCCCGGCGTCTGGCTTTGCAGTGCCGTGAAAGCGTTGGTGGTACTCATTCTCTGGATGTTTTCGCCGGATACCTGAATGGTTGCTCCGGTTACCAGTTTTTTCTTCTGGACGCCGTAACCGACCACGACTACTTCTTCCAGCGATTGCGTGTCGTCCTGCATCTGCAAATCGTACACGCTTCTACCGGAAACCACCTTGAACGAAGCAGGCAGGAAACCGATAAAACTTACTTCGACCGTAGCGTCGGGGGCTACGTTCAAGGTGTAATTACCGTCAATATCGGTCGTTACGCCGTTTGTAGTTCCTTTTTCTACAACACTTGCACCAATCAACGGCTCTCCGGACGAATCCACAATTTTACCGCTGATTCTGGCGGTTTGCTGCTGAGCCGCCGCTGTTTCTGCGGATACGGTATTCGCCAACAGGAAAAGACTTCCCATTATTACCGGTAGCATGTTCCGCAAGGATTTCAAAACTCGGAAAGCGGAAACTTTCCATTTCATTTGTTTTTGTAATTGCATGATAACTGTTTTTAGTTTAAAATAGGTTTAAAAAGATTCTTACACGTTTGAACTGTTCTTGAAATTAAATGTCTCTCCATAGGCTTTAATCTTTATTAATTATTGTATATTAGAAATTTGATAAATTACAAAAAAAAGAATAGCCGACCGGTTCGCCTGCGTCAATACTGCGTGTCTGCATCATGGAGCATGTTAGACCAAAAAACATACATATCCGTAAATAAACAACCATTTTCATATATTATTAACTCTCTATTCCAATTATACTTGCTATTCATTTGTATAGAAAAAACGTCCCTTTTTTTTCGTCATGTGACAGTATAAAATTACATTTCTTCTTGTAAATGGCGTGCAAAGATATAACGTTTTTTTGATATGAAAACATTTCTCAAACATTTTTAACAAAAAAAAGGGACGTTTTTTTTATACTGAAAATATAAATAATTGATTATCATATAGATATATGAATTGACTGTGGTTCTACAGTCATATCAATGAAAATGTGTCGGTTACTTCCCCTCTTGGGAGACAGGTTTGTCAAGTTCTATCCCGTCAGGGAATATCGCCCGGGAGAAAGGTTAAAGCCTCCCCTAACCCCTCCGAAGGAGGGGGGATTCCCTCTTCTTTGGCAGGGTTGTCGAGTTCTATTCCCGTCAGGGAATATGGCTCGGTAGAAAATGTTTCCCGTTGTCGGTTGCATTCCGTACGGAATGCATCCCGTGTGTGGATTGCCTTTCTACCGGGCGATGCATTCCTACGGAATGCCCCAAATAATACCCAATTTATTTTAGAACTTGACAGCCCTGCCAAAGGAGAGGGAATCCCCTTCCTTTGGTAGGGTTGTCAAGTTCTATTCCCGTCAGGGAATATCGCTCGGTAGAAAATGTTTCCCGTTGTCGGTTGCATTCCGTACGGAATGCATCCCGTGTGTGGATTGCCTTTCTACCGAGCGATGCATTCCTACGGAATGCCCAAAATAATTCCCAAT
>JAITMT010000224.1 GCA_031277235.1 Tannerella sp. | reverse complement strand
ACAGATACAGTATAAATTAAACAACAGACCAAGAGCAAAATTAAATTTTTATTCACCCAAAGAAATTTTCTTCCTATCTTTGCAAAAACAAAAGTTGCATTCAGTAGTTGAAACTACTCATTCGTTTCATATTATTTATTATTTGGATTTTTTTTAGTCAATGTCGCGGGATTCCATCCATCACATCCTTTCATTACTTGATCAAGCGTATAGGCTGCGGCTTCTTGCGAAGTCAATATTTTTACCCATTTCACGCGATTTGCCGTGTTGGCGCCGACGCCGGTGTTGTTGTATTCCATGTAGCGGGCGGTCTTTTCGTTTTGCGGATTTCCCCAGTTTTGCCAGCCTTCGGGAGTTATTTCTTTCGGGAGTTCGCAATTCATGAACAGCGTCATCCCGTAGGGGCGCCACGGACGGCCCAAGTACATTTTATCAACGCTATCATCTACCGTAATCTTGCAGTGATTGAAGATGAAACCATACGCTTCGTCCGACGGAGTCGAAGCGGCGGTGATGAACGAATTGCGTTTGCAGTGAACGGTACAGGCCTCGAACCAGCAGGTGGAAGGACCAAAGATAAAGTCGGTCGTTCCTTCGATGTAGCAGTTCTCGAAATATTGGCGCGCCCCCTTGCGTCCGGCAAAAAACGTATCCTGATTTCCAAGCAGACGGCAATTGCGAAAAATCAGTTTATCGCCTTCCGTATGCAGCGCAACGGCTTGTCCCTTTTGCGGGGCGTTATTTTCGACGGTCAGATTTTCGACCGTAATCAAATCGCCCTGAATGAGCAGAGTATAAGAGCGGAATGTACCCAGATTGTTGATATTGGCGTGATCGTCCCACGTGAGCACGGTTTGGTCGCGGTCTTCGCCCATCAGCGTGACATTTTGGAGCCAGGAGTGTAACACCAATTTTTCCCTGTACGTTCCCTTTTTGATGAAGACTACCGTCGGGTCGGGACGGAAAGCGCGAATCCGGTCGAATACTTCCTGAAGATTCCGGTAATCTCCCGTTCCGTCGCCGGCAACAACAATTGTATCTTTCTGTATGACTTGATTTTGAGTCATTGCGGAAACCCACAGACAACTCAAAAAAACAAGGAAAAGAATCCGTTTCATATGCATATCATTTTTGATTTTTTATGTATTTTTTGTATTTATCAATCACCTGCTGCGGAGCATCCGTGTACCAACTGTATCCGTTGCGGCGTTCGTAGCCGATTTCGGATAATGCGTATTTCCGGACGCCGTCGCGGTCGCAAAAGAAGGGACGATTATCATCCAACTGATAAAAGCGCGCCCAGACGGGAGGAGCTGCGGGATCGGACACTACGTGACGGTCACGAATATTTTCGGCATTCACAAAAGGTTCGATTTTAATTCCGGTGATTTTAACTTTTTCAAACCATTCCACAGCGTCGGCAATCGCCTGTTTTACTTCCGGTTTCGGATTGTTGATTTCCATCAGGAGCAAAACGATGCCGGCTGATTCGCTGCCGCTCAGCGACGGTAACTCGTAGGCACGCGCCTTTGCAGGTTCCAGTGTGTTTTCATCATGCTGGGCACACCATACCGTGGGCTTTCCATTCTGGCGGTATTGCGTTTTGAGGATGCAGTCCACACCGCGGTCGAATGCGTCGGCGCAACGGCTGATTACCGCCGGGTCATCTACAAAAGCGTAGAGCGGTTTGCGATCCGCGATGTCTTTGAGAATCGTCATCCCGTTCACCATCAAATTGTCATTATACGTGATGTGCGTATAATATCCCTTCCGCAACGGATAAAACTGTGGCCATCCGCCGTCGGGATACTGTGCCGCAAGGATATACTGCAATCCTTTCAGAAACGCTTCCCTGTATTTTTCCGTGTGTGTTTTACGGTACATTTTTGCCAGAAAAACCATTTCCGAATAAGTGGCGCCGTTATCCATCGTGCTGTCGTCGGTTTTATCCTTGCCGGCAAGCAGTTTTTGCCTGTCGCTTCCGTCCAGTTTATGGTGCATCGGGATATTTTTGGGCCATCCGCCCGTGTTGCGCTGATACAGCAAGACATTGTCGGCAACGGCAATCGCTTCGTCCGTACCGTACCAGCCGTCGGGCTGATTTGTCGCCACGCTTTTCCAGTTCCGGTCATAAATACTATTTTTCACAAACCGGCTCAGGGGCAATTTCAATTCGCGTATTCCGTTCACAGCCATTTGGGCATAGCGGAAAGCGCCCAATTCCTTCAGATGCGTATCGTCTTTCAGTCCGTCGGGATGTTTGGGCGACTCACCCGGTTGCAGCCACATATACAGCCGTTTGGATTCTTCCGGTCCGATGCCGAGCAGATGGCGGCTTGTGAGCGCTGCCATGTCAATCGCCGGAACGTCGAGTTCGCGTGCCAGTTGGCGCACAGCCGCGGTATATTCGCCGTGCGTATCAATCAGCGTATCCGGGTTTTCGGCAAATTTACGGCGGGCGATAGGCGTCAGCAATACGGGAAAAGCGCCTTTGGCACGGGTATCATTGACATACATCGTCAGGAAATCGCGGTAGGAGCCCTTGGGATCGGTGTAGCGTTTCGGGTCTTCGCTTTTTTCGTCGTTGTGCCCGAACTGGATAAAGACGTAATCGCCGGGCTTCAATTCATCAACAACCGGCTTCCAGCGTCCTTCGTCAAAAAAACTTTTGGAACTGCGCCCGTTGACGGCGCGATTGTCAATCACCACGCGGCTTGTATCAAAAAACTGCGGCAAAACCTGCGCCCATCCCCGTTCGGGATTGGAACCGGAAGTGTCCTTGTTTGCCATCGTCGAATCGCCGATCGTGTAAACGGTGATCCGGTTTTTCTGCTGCATAAAAGCCGGCGTAACCGTCAAAATTACAAGGCAACAGATGAATAAACGAAAAAAAGAATTGCGAATCATACTATTTATTTTTTTGCAAATATAACTCAATTTATTTGATTAAAGTATTTCCTCCCTGATTTATGTTCAATCGGGAGGATTATTGCCGGACGGTGATGATGAATCTCCGGTAGTGTACCAGTGCGGGCGAGCCGTCGTCCGTCACCTCGCAGATGAGATGAATCTCCTCGCCCGGTTTGGCGTCGGCGGGGACGGTGAGACGTGCTGCAGACTTGCCGGCGTTTTTGAGGGCAACCTTGCCTTGATAGTTGCCTGCCTCTCCGTACTGCCACCAGCGATACGTCAGGTGGTCGCCGTCGGGGTCGGTGGCGCGAACGTGCAGGCGCAAACTTTGACCGGTTTGCGCACTGAGGCGCGAGGGACTCAATGCCTCGACCTTCGGTGCGTGATTAGCCTGGTCGTAGGGCTTCACGCACCAGTCGGCTCGTGCTGCCCAGTCGTTCTGTGCAGCCGGCAACCAGCGCTGGAAGGGGTAATGCGAGGAGAGCGTGTCGCCGGGGGGATCGAAATCCTTGCCATCCTGCAGATGGTTGCCTGCGCGGTATTCGGGACGCCCGCCCCAGCCACCGAGGGTGTAATCGGTGTGCTGTTCGAGACCGTTGTCTATGAGCGGCATGAAGGATGGCGTGTCGCCCTCCGAAGTGTAGGGCTGGGGATAGGCTGCGGCGAGCATGCCATGCCCCGTGGTGATATGCTCTGCAAGCCACGGCTTGTCCATCAGCGCCTGAAGCGCTTTGGGATTCTTGCTCGGGCGATTCTTGAAGTAGTAATCCACGCTCATGTAGTCCCACACATAGCGCCAGGCGCCATCGCGATAGGGTGCGCCCGATTCGTAAATCGTGATCTCGGGTAAATTTTCCTCGATCCATTTCCCGCCGCCGTCCTGATACCAGATGCAGTAGAGGCGTGCCTTTTTCGCCGCCCGCTCCCACTGCCCGGCGGAATAATTCTGCCTGATTTGCCACAGGGCATTCGCCTGGGTGTTCGCACCACCCCACGCCAGGATATGCACGGGGCGTGGATCGTCGTCCAAAAGCACGTCTATTATCAGTTGCGCGCCCTCGCTGCGGGAGAGCAGGGGCGGGGCTTTGTACATATCGCCGCTCACCTCGTTGCCCACTTTGAGTACGTTCAACAGATGTTCGGCGCCGGGGTAACCGGGATGGTGCAGGCGCAGATTGGGCAATACTTCGGCATATTTGGCGATTTGGGCTTCGATCCATTTATCCCTGCTGTGACCGTCTCTCTGGACGCCGTTTACCTGCACGATACCCGCCACGTCGTAGTCGGAGGCGTACATCAGGAAACGCACCATCGAACTTTGGTCGTCAATCTCGCCGTCGGTGGTAACGATTACACGGGGTTTTTCGGAACCCGTCTGTGCCCATAGTCCGTCAGCGCAGGGCAACAGGCAAAGGGTGATAAAAATACGGATGAATTTATTCATTGTCGGTTGATTTATCCATGTGATTTTACTCTTCTTTCAGCCACGACCAGCGTGCGGAAATATAAATATCAAAAATAAAATGGATTTCATGGTGAGTTCAATTTTATCATACGGCGGGGATCCCAGCCGTCATCACCCGGAATGATGTTTTCATACACGAGTTTGTCGGCTTCATCTTTCGTAAGGGTGGTACGGCATGATCCGCTTACGCCATCCCGTCCGTTGTATTCGGTTTTACGTTGACTGAGGTCGAGCAAGTTTCCGGTGGTATCGCGACTTCCATATTCGGCAAAAAGGGCGGGAACAGAACCCATATCCATCCATCCTTCGGGATGAATGGGGATACGCATCGTGGTTTGTATGTACACGGTCTTGGGCGAATCATGCCACGGACGACCCAGCCTTTGATTGCCGTCGGCCGCGGCGCTGTTGCCATCGACAATACAATTGCGAAACACATAACCGTATTTTGCGGTTTTTTGCCGGGGTGCAACAATGACGGAACCGCTGCGAACGTTATAAAAAGTGCATTCTT
>JAITMT010000217.1 GCA_031277235.1 Tannerella sp. | reverse complement strand
GCAGATACAGTATAAATTAAATAACAGGCCAAGAGCAAAATTAAATTTTTATTCACCCAAAGAAATTTTCTTCCTATCTTTGCAGAATCAAAAGTTGCATTCAGTAGTTGAATCTACCAACGGAATAAAAACAGTTTTTTATTTTGTATTTCACTCAACTTGCCCTATCTTTGCAAAATAAATAAAAAAATAAAGATATGACAACGTTGATAATCGAAGACAACAGTTTGCAGGCAAAACAATTTATCAGATATGCCCGTACATTACCCTTTGCCAATGTTTTAGAGACAAAGAAAAAGAGTTTTGAAGAAGCTGCCGCCGAATGTAATGCAATTTCGGCAGATGCATTTTTCGATGAACTCGACGAACGGATTAAAAAGAGATTTAATGCGTAAAGTAATTATTTCCGATATTGTTCAGCAGCGAATTAAGGAACTGGAATGTTATCTGGTCGATGAATTGAAACTTTCGGAAGAAGCAGCTTTGAAACGAAGCCGTCGAATGAGAATTTATATAGCCTCTTTGGGTAATCCGATGACATTTCATGCACTTTGCCGATTCAAACGATGGCGTGCGCTTGGTTATCGGTGTACCGTATTTGAGAAATCATGGGTGTTCGCTTACGAAATCTTCGATAACGGAGTAATTATTCGTGATATGTCGCACACTGCCACATTATTGGAATAACGACATTAGTACAATACAGACAATCAAGTATGTACCATGCTCGACGTAGCGTCCCCCTACGTCGAAGATAACCGCAAGCATCCACGCTTGTAAAGCACAAAACAGGTGCATTATTTTTTTGAAAAAGCGTAGTGCAGTTAGCGTAAGAAAAAATAATCGTAGAATGAGAAAAAATACGGAAAAAGAATTATCTTTGCATTTTCAAAATCGGAAATGATATGATACATACTGTATATATAGACGACGAAGATATTGATGGCAGGGAACTGTTGGATGAGATACGCAGAAACCGCCGTGGCGTTCGTTTTGCACCTCTCACTACCGACGGCGCTTCGCCGGAAGGATACATGACGGTTGAAGAATTTTGTGCAGAAGCGAAAAAAAGTCTTACGGGGATTCTTAACGGACATGGTATTTATTAGCCGACAAGCTAAAATTGATTTGGACAATATTATCACAGGATTGCTTGAATGGGAAAAAGTAGAATTAACCGTTCCCGAAGTAATGCGATACGTGGATGATATTGCAGATATTTGTTATCAATTGAAAGACTTGTCATATCACCACCCTGCAAAATACAAAGAGCACTTGAAATACGGTGAATATTTTCATCCATACGCACGTAATAGAAATACGACATGGTACATAATCTATGACATTGATTTACACAACCACATATATGTCAACAAAATAATCAGCAATTACCTGACTGTTTTGTGAATTCGCCCTCCCCCGAAGGGGGAGTCGGAGGGGGGCTTACATCCCGATCACATGCCGCTCGCCCAACTCCTTGCCCAACTGGCGTTTAATCTCGTTCAATACCTTTTTCTCTTTCATCAACTCCTCACATTTGCTTTCGTCAGCCGCTTCTTCCCTGATTTTCCTGTCCAACTCCCTGATTCTATACATGATATACGCATTTTTCAAGGAAAGAATATCCTGTCTGACCTGCCGTTCAAGCAATTCCTGATCCGCCTTTTTCTTTCGTTCCGCTTCCTTTTGGCGGTCTTCCTCCTTTTTATTTTCCTCCGAATCGTCCGGCGGAAGAAAACGCCTGCTCAACTGATACATGGGACTTATCGCATTCGCCGCCAAACGACTGATTTCGCCGTCCGGACTTGCCAAAAAATAGGATTGCGCCACGAAATTTCTGTCTTCGCTGTTGGTAACCGCCTCATTCAGAATACGTTTGTAAAGCGGCGTCTGTATTTCGATATCGTCAATTTCCAATTCCGACTGAATATATTGAGCCACAGTCATTTCACCATCAAAAAGCGGTTTTTCGCCGTCCGTGATGACGTACTTTATCAACACCGCTTCATATTTTTTGAAGGGAGAAGGTTTGCTTTTAGGCTTGTTATCAACCGTTTCAACAGATTCTGCCGTTGCTTCTTCCGTTTTCGGTTCTCCGGTTTTGTCGTCTGCGATGGCTGTTTTTGCGGCTGTAATCTGTTCGGGAACAGCGTTTTTCGGTCGCTGCATGCGTATCCGGGCAACTTCGTTGATCAGCACCTGCTCGCGCTCGTCCAGCAACTGGCTGCACTCCTTGATGTAAACGGAACGCACGATATTGTCGGGGATCACCGCCACCGACTCCATAATGTTCCGAATCAGAGCGGCTTTCCTGATCGGATCGTCGGCTGCATCCTTCATCAGCAAATCTATCTTGAAACGGATGAAATCTACCTCGTGTTCCTTCATGAACAGGTTGAAATCGAAGGAATTGCGCGAGCGTGAAAAGGAATCGGGGTCTTCGCCGTCGGGCAACAGCACGACCTTCACATTCATGCCTCCTTCGAGAAACATGTCAATTCCGCGGATTGCCGCCTTGATACCCGCCGGATCGCCGTCGTAAAGCACCGTAATATTGCTTGTGAAGCGGCGAATCAACCGTATTTGCCCGTGCGTGAGCGACGTTCCCGACGACGCCACAACGTTTTCAATTCCTGCCTGATGCATCGAAATCACATCCGTATAACCCTCCACCAAATAACACTTATCTGCCTTGACAATAGACTGTTTCGCAAAAAATATACCATACAGTTCGTTGCTTTTGTGATAAATTTCGCTTTCGGGCGAATTGACGTATTTGGCGACTTTGTCCTTCTTCCCGAGAATGCGCCCGCCGAATGCAACCACCTTGCCGCTCAACGTATGCACGGGAAAAATCACCCGTCCGTAGAAGCGGTCAGAAATCACACCGTCATCTTTTTGATAGATAAGCCCCGTTTTCAGCAGGTATGTTTCGTTATAGCCGCTTCCCAGTGCGGTTTTGTACAAATCGTCGCGCTTGGCAAGGCTGTAACCGAGTTGAAATTTACGGATTATGTCGTCGCGAAAGCCACGTTCCCGGAAATAGGTCAAGCCGGTAGTTTTACCTTCTTCGTGGTCGTAAAGCCTTGATGTAAAATGGGTTTGCGCCCAGGCGTTCACAATCATCATGCTGTCGCGCTCGCTTTGCGACTGTTTTTCTTCGTCCGTCAGTTCGCGTTCCTGAATGTCAATGTTGAATTTCTTGGCAAGATAGCGAAGCGCCTCATTGTAAGACATTTGTTCATGATTCATGATGAACTGAACCGACGTTCCGCCGCCTCCGCAGGCAAAACATTTGCAGATATTTTTGGCGGGCGACACGTAAAACGACGGACTGCTGTCGTCGTGAAAAGGACACAAGCCGACATAGTTCACGCCCCTTTTTTTCAGCGTAACAAAGTCCGAAACCACATCTACAATACGTGCAGCGTCATATATTTTATCAACGGTAAACCGGTCTATCATCTCAAAATTGCACTTTGAACTGACAAAAATAATGATTTTTTTTGAAATATACGGCTATCATTTTTTGAAAAATATTGCCGGGAGGAAAAAAAGAAAGAGGTTCCGGAAAAGGCAATCTTGCGGAAGCGAATGTCAAAGAATGGTCGGAAACAGTCAGAAAAGCAAAGGAGAAATATCCGAAAGTAAAGAATGAAAAAAACGTACCACAGGCAGTAAAAAAAATCCCCAAAACTACCGACTAAAAAACCCTACCCCATCAAAAGCGCAATAATAGCAATATAAATCACCATGCCGATGATATCATTCGTGATGGCGATGAACGGTCCCGTGGCGATGGCGGGATTTATCTTGAATTTGTCCAGCACCAGCGGTACGAGCGTGCCGAAAGTGCTGGCAAACAATACCACCGCAAATAGACTGATAGACACGGACATAGTGATATATTGATCGCCCAGCGTGAAATAGTTGTACAGGAACACGATCAGGCTGATAATCGAAGCGTTAATCAGCGCAACGGCAGCCTCTTTCACCACCTGTTTGATGATTTGGCTGGTTTTCAGCGAATTGTTGGCAAGTCCCTGAACAACAATTGCCGACGATTGTGTGCCCACGTTTCCACCCGTTCCTCCGATCAGCGGAATAAAAAATGCTATTTTGGGATTTTCCGACAGCGCGGCGACGGCGCCACCCAAAATCCTCGAATTACTGAGTCCGCCGACCACTCCGAGCAACAGCCAGGGTAGCCGCGCCGCCGTCTGCGTGAACACATTGTCCGAAGTTTCAACGTCCTGCGAGATACCCGAAGCCAGCTGATAATCCTTTTCGTGCTGCTCCTTCACCTCGTCAATCACGTCGTCCACCGTGATGCGCCCCACCAGCCGCCCGATGCTGTCCACCACCGGCAGCGACACCAGGTCGTACTTGGAAATCAATTCCACAACTTCCTCTATTTCAGCATTGTCGTGTATCAAAATCGGGTCTTTCTGCATGACGTGCTTGATTTTGGAAACGGACGGTCGCGTAATCAGTTTTTGCAGCGGCAAAACGCCTTTCAGTTTTTCGTCGTCGTCAATCACATACACATTATAGATTTCGTCAAGTTCCTCTTCTTCAGCCTGTTTGCGCATTTCTTCAATACATTGCGGCATACTCCAATTCTCGTTTACCACAATCATTTCCGTACCCATCAAACCGCCAGCCGTGCCTTCGTCGTATTTCAGCAAGTCAATAATATCGCCCGCCTGCTCCACGTCTTCGATGTGCGAAAGAATTTCTTCCTGGTCTTCCTCGTCCATTTCGCGCATCAGTTCGGCGGCGTCGTCGGTATCCATTTCGTTGATGAAGCGTTTGGCTATCACCTCGTTCGGCAATTTATCCAGCAGTTTGTCGCGATCGTTGTCGTCGAGTTCCATCAGGACGTCGGCTGCCTTGTTGCCGTCCATCAGGAGATAAAGGTAGATAGCCTCCTCTAAATCAAGCTTTTTATACAGTTCTGCAATCTCCACGGGATACAGACTGTTCAAAATCTCCACAGCCTTTTTGTCATCCTTCGTTTCAATGACTTTTTTGAGATTTTCAATATATTCTTTTGTAATTTCAATCATGATCAGCAATGTTTTAATTCGTTTATTATTATTTACTTCCGGGCTTTTTCCGCCATTTGCGTCAGTTCGATAAATCCGGCGACCGACAGTTGTTCGGGGCGTTTATCGAAAATCGGCAGCGAAAAGTCGGGAAAACGTTCGCCCGTCAGCGATTTCAGCGAGTTTCTCAGCGTTTTTCTGCGTTGATTGAAAGCGGTTTTCACCACTTTTTTATACAGCGCCTCGTCGCAATCCAAATCCGTCCGGTTGTTGCGGGTCAGCCTGACGACCGCGCTTTTCACTTTCGGCGGAGGGTCGAACACCTGTTCACTCACGGTAAACAGATATTCAACATCGTACCATGGTTGAATCAATGCGCTCAAAATCCCGAAGTTACGCGATGTGCCCTTCGCTGCAAGCCGTTCGGCGACTTCCTTTTGAATCATGCCCGAACAGCAAACCACCTGTTCCCGAAATTCAAGCGCCTTGAAAAATATTTGGGAAGAAATATAATACGGATAATTGCCTATGATACAGAATTTTCCGGGAAAAATTTCCGACAAATTCATTTGCAGGAAATCTTCCACAAAAATCTTTTCTTTTAAGGCGGGAATGTTGTTTTTCAGATAATTAACCGATTGCCTGTCAATTTCGACCACCGACAAATCGTGTCCTTCATCCAGCAGATAACGGGTAAGCACGCCCATCCCGGGACCTACCTCCAAAACGGGCAGTCCGCGAAATGCCGACAACGTTTCTGCGATACGCTGCGCAATGGTCAAGTCTTTGAGAAAATGTTGTCCCAAAGACTTTTTCGGACGGATAATCATCATCTGTTCTCAATATTTCAAATTTTTTTTGTACATTTGCAAGCACAAAGATACAATAAATATGAATTTGAAACAAATTCTTGGAAAAACATTGAAGATTTTTTTGCCCCTGTTACTGGGTCTGGCGTTGCTGTGGTATCTGTACAGGAACAGTAACATGGCGGAAATCGTTGCAATCATCAAGAGTGGCGTTGATTACCGGATTTTGCTGTTTTCGCTGATTTTCGGTTTGACGGCAAACGTCGTGCGCGGCTTCCGGTGGGCGATGCTGATTGATTCGCTGGGCAAGCCGGTCGGAAGAAAAAATGTAATATACGCAGTATTAGGAAATTACGCGATAAATATTGCCGTTCCGTTTCGGGCAGGCGAAATTTGGCGATGCGGTGTAACGGCTAAGTATGAGAAGGTTCCGTTCACCAAATTGTTGGGAACGCTTTTTGTGGACCGGTTTATGGATACCCTGACGGTGGCTTTGCTTACTTCGTGTCTTTTCTTCTTCAATATCAGTTTCTTCCGTCATTTTTTCGCTGCAAATCCGCCGCTGATTGTGGATACTATATACAAAATACTTTCTTCCGTCTGGACGTATATCGGGCTGGCGGCGACGTTTGTCTTGATTTGGCTTCTGTTTGTGAAGTTTGAGCATTTACTCATTATTCAAAAGGTTAAAGGATTGATATTCAATGTATGGGAAGGCGTCAGAAGCATCTGGAAAATCAAGCGGAGAGGACTTTTCCTGCTGCAAACCCTCATGATTTGGGGTGGATATTTCGTCTATTTTTACACGACGTTTTATGCTTTCGATTTCACGGAAGATTTGGGAATCAGAATCGGATTGATTGCGTTTGCAATGAGCAGTCTGGGCGTTGCCGTACCCGTGCAGGGCGGCATCGGCGTATGGCATTTCATGGTGATTTCCACGCTGGTGATTTTCGGGGTGGACAAGACCGACGCCGGCGCTTTTGCCTTCGTCGTTTTTGCCGTTCAATCCGTTTGGGTGGTTTTGACGGGACTGTTCGGAATCATCGCGTTGTCTTTGGGAAAACGGGAGAACGGGAGAACGGAAGAAGGGAAGGATGAAGAAACCGTTCACCCGTTTACCCCTTCTACCGTTGCAGGCAATGCGATGGACACTACAACGGGACAATTAAGCAAAAAATTGAAAATCAAATAAAAGTATTAATTGTTTCGCGAGAAAATAAAAACGAACAAACAAAAAATGACAATAAAATTTCAAAAAAATGAAAAATATTTTAAAATTACTATTCTTTGGCATTGTATTGTTTTCCGGTTGTAAATCGCCGGTTGTTTATGTAGCAGGATATGATGGAGACGCAGTGCTCTGGAAAAATGGAGTTGCGCAATACCTTACCGACAAAACTTTTCGCTCGCAAGCTCATTCTGTATTTGTATCGGGTAAAGATGTATATGTTGCAGGAGAAGGAGAGAATGAAGAAGGAATTTGGAATGCTAAACTTTGGAAAAATGGAAAGGAACAAAATCTTACAGACGGAACAGACGGAACTTATGCTACAGCTCGTTCTATTTTTGTAATAAATAATGATGTATATGTGGCGGGAGCAATGAGAAGGAAAGACCAAATATATGTATCAGCAGTACTTTGGAAAAACGGAAATATACAATATCTAAGCAACGGAACAGAACACGTTGAGATTAATTCCATTTTTGTAGGAGGAAACGATGTCTATGTTGCCGCGCAATATGATGCTTTCGCCGCAATATGGAAAAATGACAAACTTGAATTGCTCGCCGACACAGGCGTTTCAAGGGCTTACTCTGTTTATGTGAAAGGGAATGATGTATATGTCGCAGGAATGGATCACCATGAAGCAGCTGTGTTGTGGACAAATGGCGTGGCACAAACTCTTCCCGACAGAACAAAACACACCGCATACGCTACTTCTGTTTTTGTCTCAGACAAAGATGTGTATGTTGTTGGAAATGAAAATAGGGGATTAGGTATTTGGACGGTTGCGCTGTGGAAAAACGGAATAGCACAAAATCTTTCTGACGAAAGCAAACCTATGTATGTTACCTCTGTTTTTGTAGTTAAAAACGATATATATATGGCGGGAATGATAGACGGTGTTGCTGCGTTATCAAAGAATGGTGTTGTTCAGATTCTTAGAAGTGAAACTCCTCGTGCCAGAGTAAACTCTATTTTTGTGAAATAAAACAATTGGAAAAAGAAGAAACAAAAAATATGACAAAAAAAAGTCAAACTTTTAACTTAATAATAATATGGCAACAGAAATTACAACTTTAAATCCGCAGCCGGTTTGGGAAAATTTTTACCGGCTGACGCAAATACCGCGTCCGACAGGACAAATGGAGGCGGTAACCCGGTTTGTTTACGATTTCGGGAAAAGTCTCGGACTGGAAACCGAAAAAGACGAGACGGGAAATGTATTAATCCGGAAACCGGCAAGCAAGGGTTTTGAAAACCGCAAAACGGTAACGCTGCAATCGCACCTCGACATGGTGCCGCAAAAAAACAGCAACGTCGCGCACGACTTCGCCAAAGACCCGATTGATGCGTACATTGACGGCGACTGGGTGCGGGCGCGGGGCACGACGCTCGGCGCGGACAACGGAATCGGCGTAGCGTTCGCCATGGCGATTCTGGGCGATAATTCGTTGAAACACGGCGCATTGGAGGCGCTTTTCACGATTAACGAAGAAGTCGGAATGGACGGCGCTTTCGGTTTGAAACCCGGATTTATCCGCGGCGACATTCTGCTGAATTGCGATTCGGAAGACGAAGGCAAACTGTTTGCGGGCTGTGCAGGCGGTACGGACGTGAACGTGTCGTTCCGCTACAAAAAGGGCGAGCCACTGATTGAGGGCGATATTGCCGTGCGGCTGTTTGTTTCGGGTTTGAAAGGCGGTCATTCGGGCTGCGACATTCATTTGGGTCGAGCGAATGCCAACAAATTGCTGTTCAGGTTTTTAAAGGAAGCGGTATCCGACTATGGCGTGCGGCTGGCGTCCGTTGATGGCGGTTCCCTGCGCAACGCCATTCCTCGCGAAGCCGAAGCCGTTCTCACGCTTCCCAAGGACAATGTGGAGTTGTTGTGGGAATCCGTTTCCGATTTTCAGGACATTTACCGCAAGGAATATGCCGGTATTGAGGATAATATCACGTTCACGGCGGAACTGACCAAACCGCCGCTTTCGCTCATTCCCGAAGAAATTCAGGACGACCTCATCAATTCGGTCGAGGCGTGTCAAAACGGCGTTGCTACGATGTTTCACGACTTTCCCGGAACGGTGGAATCGTCGTCCAATCTGGCGATTGTAAAATCGTCCGAAAGCGCCATAGAAGTCAAAATCCTGGCGCGCAGTTCGTCCGCAAGCCGCATGGATGCGTTGCTGTCGTCGCTCGAAAGCGTGTTTGCTTTGGCAGGTGCAAAAGTCGAATTTTCAGGCTCTTACAACGGCTGGCAACCCGATATTCAATCGCCGATTCTGAATCTGATGAAACAGGTTTTCCAAAAAATGTACGGCAGGGATCCCGATATTTCGGTGATACATGCGGGACTGGAATGCGGTATTATTCAAGGCGCCTATCCGGATATGGATATGGTTTCCGTCGGACCGGACGTCAAATTCCCGCACTCTCCGGATGAAGCGGTTTCAATTTCTTCGGTACAACGGACTTATGAGTTTTTGATTGCTGTTTTGGAGGATATAACCTGACGGAGATAAAAAATACAAATGACACAAAAAACTTGCGTATTTTGTGTCATTTGTGTTCAAAAGGATTTTCGGAAAAACTATCTTTTGCCCAATTCCTTGTTGACGCAGTACAACCCGTGTACGCCGAAAACGGCAAATTTGTCGAGGATACCCTTGGCTACGCTTTCTTCCTCAACCTGCTCTTCTACATACCATTGCAGAAAGTGTTGTGTAGCCTTGTCCTTTTCGAGAATCGCCACATCTATCAGTGCATCAACCATTTGTGATACCAGGCATTCATGATTGTACACGTGCTCGAAAACCGCCAGCGGACTTTCCCACGTCGTCGGCACTTTGTCAATGGCAGGAATAACGATTTTTCCGCCACGACTCACGCCGTATTCTATCAGTTTATGAGCGTGTTCCGATTCTTCCGCCGCCTGTTTTTTCATCCAGTTGACGCAGCCGTCCAATCCCTTGTCCATGAAATAAACCGCCATCGCCAAATAAAGATTCGACGACCACATTTCCGCTTGGATCTGCTTGTTGAAAGCTTCCGTTAAATTTTTTGTAAGTTCCATATTATTTGTATTTTAAATAGTTTGCATCATTTGTAACGATTACAAAGATAAGCGGAAAAAATTAATCTGCAAAAGATTCGGACATATTTTTCGAATCGTATTGCTTTTATTCTCCCCTGTATTGTTCCCCGTTTCCCTTGTATTTTTCATTGTAACATGCTTCGTCAAACGCCATCTCAACAATCAGAAAATGAGACTCTTCACCGGCGGTAATGGCAATGTCTTCCCTTACAATTTCCAGGGCATCCCGCATATTCATACGGATGTTATTTACGGTTGCTTCGCCTTCAAGCAATACCAGATAGGCTTGGCGGTCGTTTTTTACCTGAAATTCAATTTGTTTTCCCTTGGAAAGCATGGCGGCATACATGTTGATGTCGGCATGTATCTTTATGGGCGCGGCGTTTGATGTATTTTCACAGGAGGTTGCTATGGGCAGCCACCGGTCAAACCTGTCTTCCCACCGGAAACGGTAATCGCCGTAATTGGGCTTGTAGCCTTTCCTGTCGGGGAAAATCCATATCTGTGCAAATCGAAGATCGCCGTCGCCGTGATTGTATTCGCTGTGCGTTACGCCTGTTCCCGCGCTCATGTATTGGGATTGACCCCTGGTAAGCGTGTGTGCGTTTCCCATGCTGTCCCGGTGCGAAAGTTCGCCCTGGATGACGTAAGAAATGATTTCCATATCGCGATGCGGATGCGTATCAAATCCTTCACCCTCCTGAACAATATCGTCATTGAGGACGCGAAGAACGCCGAACCTGACATTGTCGGGATTGAAATATTCGGCAAAGGAAAAGTGAAAATGGCTATCCAACCAACCGTGCTGTCCTCTTCCCATTTTTCGACTGTCAATGTACTTAATCATAAAAAATCCTCCATTTATTTATTTGATGAAAAAAAATTACTGATTTGTTTATTGTAAAATAGTTAATTAACTGTTTATTATCATCTTTTATAATGTGCAAAAATACGATAATTTTTTGTATCCGCAACACTTTCCTGCAAATTTTTTTACGACCAATGATTGAATCGTGTCGAAAAAAAGGAAATTTTTTCCTATCTTTGTCTCTGTTTTTTGATAATTTATTTTTGAAATATAAACGATATGAAACTAATAATCAATATAGTAATTCCGGTTTTAGGACTGTTTTTGTGTGCCTGTAACGGCAACAAGGCGCAA
>JAITMT010000206.1 GCA_031277235.1 Tannerella sp. | reverse complement strand
GCAGATACAGTATAAATTAAATAACAGGCCAAGAGCAAAATTAAATTTTTATTCACCCAAAGAAATTTTCTTCCTATCTTTGCAGAATCAAAAGTTGCATTCAGTAGTTGAATCTACCCTACAGCAGTTATTATTATTCCGTTTGTTTTTGTCATAGCCGTGTTGTGGCTCGATAACAACAAGAAACACAAACGTCGCCAGTTGGATGCAGATATATATTTCAAATCTCTTGAAAAGGGGCAACCTCTGCCGGCAGATCTTTTTGCCGATCAAAAAAATGACAATAAATTCAACAAACCGTTGAATGCGGGGATTATCTTAATTTCCATCAGTATCGGAATAACGGTGTTTCTCTGGATATTCTTCAAGGCAATATCTCAAAAGAATCCGGAAGCCGGAAATTTGTCCTGGTTTGCGTCGGCAGGGCTTGTTCCGTTTATGGCAGGAGTCGCTTCCGTGATTATCCATTTCATCGAAAAGAAAAAAGACGGCGGTGAAGATGCTAAATGACGCATCGCTTGTATCGCGTGCATCGCTGTTGGGAGACCGGAAAGCCTTCAGCCAATTAGTGGAGGCTTACCAGTCGCCCATACGGCGTCTTTTCCAAAACCTGACGGGCGACAGAGAATTAAGCAAGGACTTGGCGCAGGATACATTCGTGAAAGCGTGGCTGAAAATCGGTTCATTCCGGGCTGCCGCACAGTTTTCCACGTGGCTGTACCGCATCGCTTACAATGTTTTCTACGACCATGTCCGTGCGCAAAAAAACGCAACCGGCGCGGATGCGGAAATTGTCGGCGATTTCATTGCGGACGACACGTCCGACAGGGATTTCGAGATGGATTTTACGCAGGCGCTAAAAATTCTCAAGGAGGAAGAACGCACCGTGGCGCTGCTGTTTTTCATGGAAGACCAGACCATTGTCGGAATTTCCAGAATCATGGATTGTCCGGTAAACACGGTCAAATCGCATCTGCGCCGCGGAAAGGAAAAATTGGAGAAATATTTCAAAAATGAACAACGCAGGGACGAAATGCTTTCGTCCCCAAATATCAAAAAGAATGAAAGATCAGGATTTTAAGAAAATATTTACGGAACAAAAGATTGATGTTCCCGACGAAGGCTTCTCGGAGCACGTCATCAGGCAATTACCCGAACGCAGGAGCCGGTTGCCGCAAATCATCATGGGAGTTTTTATCATGATCGGTCTTGCGCTGATGTTTGTCATACAGGATGTTACGCCTCTCCTCAAACAGATTGACAGTCTGATTGCAGCCATCAATCAGCAGCAAATGCCGTCGTTGACATCCGTTGTTACCTACCTCTGTTTGCTGGCAACGTGCGGAATCATCGGCTATTCGATTGCAGGGACGGAGTAGTGTATAGTGTTTAGTGTGTAGAGTGTAGTTATCAGTTATTTAATGATTCTGTAAAGAATGCAGGGCGAGCCGCGTAGTGTTGCCTGCCTGCGATGTTTATGCGAAAATCTTTCGTATTCTCCTATATTGATATGTGTTATCGTGTCTTGGAACGTCCAAAAAAGGGAATAAATGTTTCAAATGAAAAAAAGTTTGTACTTTTGCATCAATAATCAATCGAATGATGGAGAATGGGAATGAAAACGCCGGTTTTGATACCTGGTTTCGCTGGTTGGTGAACAACTATCGAAACAGGGTTTTGCGCTTTATTTCGCTGTTTGTCCATGACCGGGAGTCGTGTGAAGAACTGTCGTCCGACGTTTTTATCAGTCTGTGGAAAAACCGCGACACCCTGCCCGAAATCGCGGATTTGGACGGTTATATTTTCATTGTCGCGCGAAACAAGGCGCTGGACTACCTCCGACGGGAACAGGAAAAGAGCATAGACCTTGATTCCCTGAATATTGACGCTTTCCATTTTACGGAAACTACGCCC
Source organism: Tannerella sp. (assembly GCA_031277235.1). Classification (GTDB taxonomy): domain Bacteria; phylum Bacteroidota; class Bacteroidia; order Bacteroidales; family Tannerellaceae; genus Tannerella. Next base: position 3,815 of record JAITMT010000206.1, on the reverse strand, counting down.
GAATCCGTCTATATTTCCGAAGAAACGGTACGGGAACTGAACGCCGCCATCAACGAACTGCCGCAACGCACCAAAATGGCTTTCATGCTCGTGCGCGAACAGAATAAAACGTACAAGGAAGCCGCTGAAATCATGTCGGTTTCGGTCAAAACCATTGAAAAACAGGTTGCATCAGCCGTTGAAAAACTTCGCGACAGGTTGAAACATCTTTAATAACGCTGTTTCATACAAAATGTACCTGACTCAACTCGCTTGTAAAACGGCGAAAAGCGTTGTCAATTTTTTTGACCGTCCTTTTACTCGGCTTGCTTCGCCCCGACACATAATGGAAAAGTTGTTTCTGATTCACACCGGTAAGCCGTTCCATCGCCGACTTGGAAAAAATACCGGAATAGTACTCTAAAAACGAGGGCACATCATATTGATATTCCGTTTCGTAATCACCGCGTAATATATCAGGAATCTCCTTGTTGTGCTTGATGAACAGATTTAATCCTTCGTTCAACTCTCTTTTTGCCTCTTCGACAGTATCGCCTTGACCGTATATGCCCGGAATGCTGTCTATCCATGCTCCGTATGCCTGTTCACCTTTTGCAATGGTAATTGTCAACTTGTTCATATTTTTTTGTTTTTAAATTTCCATATCTTTTATAATTTTGCGACGCAGCGGCTCCGGTATTTCCTTGGAACCATGATACGGCACGGAATACCTTCTTCCATTATCATCTTCGTATATATAATGGCTGCCTTCTGCCGCTACGTAGCGCCATTTCTTTCGTTTGCTCCTTGCAATTTGCCGGTGAAATTCGGATGATTTCATGGAACTGTTTCTAAAAATTACGCTGCAAAGATAACTATTTAGTTAGTATTTGCAAAACTTTTAAATCTTTTTGTATCAACAATGGGGGTTTTTCAAAAAAACGACGTCTTTAGGGGTAAAGGGATCAACGGGAACACGGGTAAACGGGAGCAGGGAAAACCGTTTATACGTTCTACCGTTCACCCGTTCATACAAAAAAATAATGGAAAAAGATTTTTCTTTTCTGGTTTCAAAAACGCTGTCGGGCGAGGCGGATGAGCAGGAAAAACAACTGCTCCGCGAGATGCTGCGCGACAGTGAAACGGATGCGTCGCTCTACGACCGTATCCGCGAATACTGGGATGCGGACGTAGAAGTGGATGAAACGCTGTCCGCAGAGACGCAAAAAAGGATTTTGGAAGGCGTTAAAACCGATAAAATCAACCATAGCAGACGCGATTTTGCACTTAAATTTTATCGCGCCGCTGCCGTTATTTTGCTGGCGATTGTCGGCGGAGCATTCTATTATCATACAGTCAATCAACAGAATACATACACCTATGCCACTCAAAACGCCATCGCCGACTATGTTTTGCAGGACGGAACGAAAATCAAGCTGAACAAAAACAGTTCCGTAACTTTTACCTCGGCTTTCGGCAGGAAAAACAGAAAAGTGGATTTAACGGGCGAAGCCTATTTTGAAGTGCAAAAAGACAAAAGCAAACCGTTTTCGGTTCATACGCAAGGCGCTGAAATACGGGTACTTGGAACAAGTTTTAACGTACTCTCCGACGAATCCGAAAAGCAGGTTACGGTAGCGCTCGTCGAAGGTTCGGTACGGTTCAAGGCTGAGGGATGCGACAATCTGCTCCGACCGGAGGAAGAAATCGTATATCATACCGAAACCCGTGAATTTGAAAAGCAAATAACAGATTTACAGTTTAATACAGCCTGGACGGAGGGCAGATATTTCTATCGGGACATCGCCTTCGGCGACTTGCTGAAAAAACTGGAACACATCTACGGCGTTCGCATCGAAATGGATTATCCCGAAATCGCGACGAAACGCATCACAACATCGTTCCTGATTGACAGACCCTTACAGGAAATTCTGGCAGCGTTGCAGGACGAACTGAAATTTAACATTGAAGAAACAGGAGAGGAGAAAATGATTATTCAAAAGATAAACGAATCGGAACAATGAGCCCCGGTGAGTTTTGCACGGACAAACCGGCGCAACATTATTCATTCTAAAAATAATATGCAAATGAGAAACATGCGGTTTTTAAAATTTTATCTGTTAAAAGTAGTATTTCTGTTGTTGGGACTGTCGTTTACAGGCACGGCAATCGCCCAAAACGAAGTAAGGAAAGATATTCTACTCAACAAAGTGAAAATTACCGAGTTGGTAAAGAAATTGGGTGCGAAATATCCGTATTCCTTCTTCATCGCCGACAAGGAAATATCGGAAATTACTGTCAGTGTGGATATTAAAAATGCTACCGTGGAGCAGGTGCTCACACAGGCTTTCTCCGGTAAAAATCTTTCGTTCTCGAAACAGGGCAAAAACATTACCATCAGCAGCAAACAGAAACAACAGTCTGTTACGCAGCAACCGTCTGCAACACAAAAAACCGTTTCGGGAACGATTACGGACGCGAAAGGAGAAGGAATCATCGGCGCAAGCGTTTCCATCAAGGGAACCGGCTTCGGAGGGCTTACCGACACGGAGGGCAATTTTTCGATTGATGTTCCCGGAGACGGCGGCACGCTTCTGGTTACTTATCTCGGATTCCTGCCCCAGGAAGTCGGCATTACCAACCAATCATCCGTCAATGTTGTCCTGGAAGAAGATTTGAAAACATTGGAAGAAGTGGTGGTTATCGGTTACGGAACACAAAAGAAAAGCGACCTCACGGGGTCGGTAGCCTCCGTCAAAATGCGGGCGATCAACGATATTCCCGCCAATTCGATCGAAGGTTTGCTGCAAGGGCGGGCGGCGGGATTGCAAGTGATGAATCCTTCGCAAGACCCCGCTTCAGGAGCGATAATCAGAATCCGCGGCAACAGTTCGCTTCGCGGCTCCAATACGCCGTTGATCGTGCTTAACGGATTTCCGCTGGGCGACGCCGGTAACCTTTCGCAAATCAATCCGGCAAACATCGAATCCATTGAAGTGCTGAAAGATGCGTCGGCATCGGCAATCTACGGCTCGCGAGGCGCCAACGGCGTCATTTTGATAACAACCAAAACAGCCGGAAAGGGAATTACGACCGTACAGGTGAAACACCAAACCGTTGTCAGTCAATTGACAGACAAGGTAGATGTATGGTACGATCCGATGCTGATGGCGCAAGTTGCCAACGAAGAGCAAATCAACGCGGGACTTACGCCGCCCTACATCGGACAGACCATCGGCGGTATTTACTATCCTTCATTGATGGAAATTCAATCGGGACAATGGGCTAATACCGACTGGGTGGATTTATCCCTGAGAACGCCCATCGTCAACAGCACTACGGTGGCTATCAACAGCGCCAACGATCGCTCCTCCTTCAACCTCAACGCCGGATACTGGGACGACGAAGGAATCTACAAAAAAGACTCCTATCGCAAATTCAATTCCAATATTGATTTGTCATACAAACTCCTGTCCAATGTCAAACTGTCGCTGTTCAGCGTCCTGTCCATCGGAGACCGCAATATTTCCAACGGATTGGAATACGGACGCAACCCGTTGTGGCCTGTCTATGACGAAAACGGCGACTATTTTCGCGCCGGTCCCCAGGATTTCGGGCATCCGCTAATTGCACTGCGGGATATTAAAAACACCTACGACGAAAGGGATTTTGTCAATTCCTTTGCCGTCGAATGGGATATTATCAGCGGACTGAAATTACGGTCGCAACTCAATTACCGCTACAAGAATACGACAGGCGACGTTTACAGAGCCAGTACCACCTCGCAGGATGCGTTTAACAACAACGGCATTGCACAAATAAACACGACTATGTTT
>JAITMT010000203.1 GCA_031277235.1 Tannerella sp. | reverse complement strand
CGTACCATCAGGGTGCGGGCGTTGCGGTGGTAACGTTCTCCGCCTCCATCGGCGGCTGGATTTTCAATGCCGGAGAGCAGGCGCTTGATTACAGGACTTCTCCGCGTCCCGGCATACAGACCGTTCCCGGAGAAGGCTATGAATTTGCAGGCTGGAGCCACGATGCCTACACGTCTCTCAGAGGTGAAATCATCCCCGCCGACAGCGGCGTGATGAACTATGAAGATATCGTGATTTACGGCAATGTGGAACTGCGCGCCAACTTTGTCCCGGCAGACAGGAACAGATATACCGAAACCGTTGAAAACGGAGAAATTCCCGGGCAGGGAACCGACAAAGTCTGGGCTGTGGACAATAATCTGTACGTAACTCCGTTAAAGGAAGGCAGCGTATTGCGCATCTACACGGTCGAAGGCGTGCTGCAGGAGCAGCATACGCTTGTAACTGCCGGAACGTCAGCGTATAAACTGCAGCGCGGTATATATGTTGTAACGGTTAATAACGGGGCGGGGAGGAAGATAGTCATTAGGCGGTAGTCGGTAGTTATTAGTCGGTAGTTATTAGTCGTTAGTTGTTAGTCGTTGGCAGCCTTTCTTGACCTCTCCCAAAAAGGGGGGACGGGGATGAGGTGGATTTTTTTAATAAAAACAAAGGTGGAATGAAGATAAAAATTATAACAATTACAGGCGACTTGGGAAGCGGAAAATCAACCGTTTCAAAATTATTGTGCGATAGATTGGGCTATGACTACGTCTATACGGGTAAAATCCAGCGTGAAATAGCCGATCGCTACGGCATGACAACGCTCGAATTGAATCAATATTCGGAAACGCACCCCGAAATTGACGAAGAAATAGATTCTGCTTTCAAGTCGCTGGGAAACGCCAGCCGGTATGTGGTAGATTCGCGGATGGCGTGGTTTTTTATTCCCCATTCGTTCAGGGTGTTTCTGAAAACGGACGTGGAAGTGGCAGCCGAAAGAATTTCCGCTGACAATCAACGGAAAAACGAGAAATATGTATCAAAGGAGGAGGCAATCCAAAATATCATCGCCCGCAAAACGAGCGAAAACAAACGGTATCTGGAACTGTACGGTGCAGACAGTTCGGAACCATCTCATTTTGACCTCGTTATAGATACATCATATCTCCTGCCCGAACAGGTCGCGGATAAACTCGTCAGCGAATATGAATCCTGGTTGCAGCAGTAACGCTCGCCTGCCGGGTTACGGAAGAGCATACAGAAAATTTCGTGCTATTTTGAAAAAAGTATCGAAAAATCAAAAAAAGCATTACCTTTGCGACTGATATGGCACCGCTGAAAAAGCAATCAACTTCATTTCAAAAAAAAATATAAATGGAACACAAAAGAATAAATATTCAACAACTTGAGCCCAACGCATACAAAATCATGTTTGCCCTGGACAATTATCTGTTCACTTCGCAACTCTCCAAAACGCATTGGGAACTGATTAAAATACGGGCTTCCCAAATCAACGGATGTGCATTTTGCATCAATCTGCATACTTCCGACGCCTTACAACAGGGCGAAACCGCACAGCGTATTTTCATGCTCAATGCGTGGAAAGAAACCGGATTGTTCACCGAAGAAGAACGGACTATTTTGGCAATGACGGAAGAAATCACGCTCATCAGTCAAAACGGATTGACCGACGAGACTTACCAAAAAGCCGAAAAACTGTTCGACAGTAATTATATCGCACAAATCATCATGGCGATTGTAACCATCAATGCGTGGAACAGGATTGCCATAAGTACACTGAAACCGATAGCATAGAGCAAAAGTCAAAATTTCAGCCTTAAAAACATCCGGAACTTGACAATCCTGTTGCCAAGAGGGGAATTATTTTAAATGAGTATCCGTATAAGAACCTAAAAAATTATGTAATATAATGATAGATGTATCATTTATCTGTCCCGTAGGGACAATATATTGGTAGAATAGATTATCTCCTCAATCGGCGTGCCGTCAGGTACGCAATATGTTGGATTCTTTTCCCGTATCGCGTACCTGACGGCACGCTTTTTCGGGAATTACCCTTTGTTCTACCAATATTACATCCCTGACGGGATTTTAGGAGAATATACGGACATTCATATTATTTTATTAAATGAATCTCCGTATAAACACCTAAAAGAGTGCAAAAATGAATCCGACGGATTCAAATATTTATAGAAAACACAATTCTGGTTCATATACGACTCCGAAGGAGTCGAACGGGGGTTGAAAAATGACATTTTCTATAAACATGCAATCCCGCTGGGATTGAGAAGAAGTTTGGGTATGAATAGGGGTATACATTTTATTTTATTAAATGAATCTCCGTAGAAACACCTAAAATAGTGCAATAATGAATCCGACGGATTCAAATATTTATAGAAAACACAATTCCGGTTCATATGCGACTCCGAAGGAGTCGAACGGGGGTTGAAATATGACATTTTTTATAAACATGCAATCCCGTTGGGTGGGGTGTAAAAAATATGGGGGTTTATTTTTCAAAAATACGTTCAAAAATTATCACGCAATGAAACCTCATTTTTACCTGATTCCAAAAACAAAACAACCTCAGTAGATGTGACATCACCGCCACCATCAACCTCATTA
>JAITMT010000165.1 GCA_031277235.1 Tannerella sp. | reverse complement strand
CAACTATATTCCGTACGGAATTTTGGTAAACCGCAAAGGTCAAATCGTTGATTACGGCAGATATGTCAGACCCTCCGGGTTATTGAAAGAGAAAATCAACACGCTGCTGGAAAACGATTTCCTGCGATAAAATCAATGTTTTTTTATGAAATTTTTAATCGCCATGCCGACAGAATCGCCATGCCCCGTAATAGATATCTGTCTGCATTTTTTTCATTTTTTGAACTTACCGATATAAAGGGTTGGATTATTGTCTCATTTTCACAATTACCAGTATTGGATTTGATTCCGAATCTATTTTTTGATTCAATTTTTTCAGATTTTCAAGAGCATTCCCGGAGCCTTTGGGTTTTGTTTTATTTTCATTCTCTTCAAACTTATAGGCGTCATACCAGCCAATGAATTCATTACCATTCTGTTGATGGGGCCAAAAATCAAGTCCTCCGTCATAATCGTTGGGAATGCCGGAAGATGAATTAAACAGCATTGATTTGCGAAGCCCTTTGTCATAGTACTGATAATACCATTTTCTGTCATACATATATGAAATCAGGACGTATTTATTCGTTTCAAAAACCGAGGCAATAATTGCTCTGCTGAATAGCATTCTTCTATTTAATTCCTGATCACTTAAAATTTGCGTCGTAAAGGCATGTTTTCCGGCATTGATAATATATTTGGGTGAAAAAGTAAAGTTTTTGTTGATACTGTAAACGGTATCATTCAATGTGGTATTCTTGACATGAAGCAGCCCGTTATACAGATATCCGCAATAAAGTACCGGAAAAGATTGTCCGCCCCGTTGAGTCATGGAATAATGAATTGTTGCAATTTCCTGCTTAATCAGTTTGTAATCCTTGGAATAAATGGAATAATTGAAAGGAGGATCCAGTTCCTTTTTCCACGGATAGTTGGGATTTGTAACAACATATTTACCTTCAAACTGAAAATGAGTGAATTCAGTCAATCCTTTATCAACAGATACCGAATGAAGAAATTTGCCCTTCATGTCGTAATACTTCAACTGCTGTTTATCAATGCTCATACTGCTTGAAAGAATTACTTGTTTTTTCTCTTCATCAATGGCAAAGGGAGATCTAACACGATAATAATCACTCGGTCCCTGACCTTGATTACCTATTTTTGCAATAAATTTACCCGAACGGTTGAAAAGATAATAGGACTGCGATGTAACGCAACCGACTAAAATGTAATTATTTGACACTAAAACATGCTCGCTTCTTTTGATTTCTCCCATTAAACAATCATCGTTTGTTTCCAGCGGAACATACTCAACACTTTCTACCAGATCCGATAATGTCAATGTCCCACGCGACGTACCCGGATCAACACGGATAATTTCCTGTCCGGTAAAGGTTTGCATGGATAGAAACATGAAAATGGAAAAATAAAATATACGATTCATATTCTTCTAAATAATTGAACAAATTTCTTTTGGCATTATATCTCTTTAATTTTTAATTCTTTATCTCTAACAACTAAATCACTCCAAACCGCCGCAACGCCTGTCCAACCCCGTCTTCATCAACCGTAGCCGTCACATAATCAGCCGCTAACTTCACTTCTTCGCCGCCATTTCCCATCGCCACGCCTACGCCCGCATACTGTATCATTGAAATGTCATTGCCGCCATCGCCGATAGCCATCACTTCGTCTTTCGAGAGACCGATATATTCGATAATCTTTTGGATGCCAACGCTTTTATCAACTCCCTTTACGGTAATATCCGCAAACGTCGGATGCCAGCGCGAGGAAGAACAGCCGGGTAACATGGCGACAATTTCAGACTCCCGTTCGACGGGAAAGAACGCCGTCAATTGAAACATCTCCCTGTTTTTCACCTCATTAGCGGGTACAATCGTTCGGGGAGGAAAATTGACAAGTTCCATCATCTTTTGAACGTCTTCATTGATCATGTTTACCGTAACACGCTCTGCATCAACAAAGAAACAGGGAATTTTCGGTTCCCTTTCGATATAGTCGGCGAAAGTCAAGACGTCCTGCTGCGGAATGCTTTTTTTGAAAACCGTTTCATTTCCGACCCAGCAATACGCCCCGTTGAGCGACATATAGCCGTCGAACTCCAGGTCGCCGAGGTTGTTGATGTCCGTCCGGTGTCTGCCGGTAGCCACAAAAATTTTTACTCCGTTTCGACGCGCTTCCCGCAAAGATTTTATTGTTTCTCCTGATACACAATGCGTTTTGAAACTCACCATCGTTCCGTCAATATCTAAAAAAATCGCTTTTATCATTTTACCTTTTTTTCACCAGCACTTTATCAATCCTCGCCCCGTCCATATCAACGATTTCGAGGTCGAAATTCATCCACGAAAACGTGTCGCCCTCTTTCGGCACCCGTTCGAGAATATCTAAAATCAAGCCGCTCAATGTATTATAATCATGTTCTTCGTACAAATCTTCCATGTCGAAATATTCCAGAAAACTGTAAAACGAATACTGCCCGTCAATGAGCAAACTGCCGTCCTTGCGCTCCACAATCTCCTGTTCCTCACCTTCTTCGTGCAGTTCGCCAATCAGGGCGTCAACGATATCTTTCAGTGTAACAAGCCCTTGCACGCTGCCAAACTCGTCCGTAACGATGCCGAACTTCACCCGTTCCGCCCGAAACTGCTCCAGCGCCTTGTACACGCTCATATTTTCCTGAATAAATTTTGCGGGACGAATGATTTTCAGAATATTGAAATCCGTATTATCTATATTCTTAAAGAGGTCTTTCAAATATACAATTCCCTGAATATTATCTATTTTATCCAGTACGACGGGATACGTATTATAGGTATCGTCGTTCACTTTTTGACGGATTTTCGCCACGCTGTCCGAGGCGTCAATCCAAATCAAATCGCTGCGATGCGTCATAATACTGCTCACCGTGCGATCGCCCAGATGAAAGACGCGCTCCACAATATCCTGTTCAACTTCCTGAACCTCACCGACTTTGAATCCTTCATGCACGATCGCCCTGATTTCTTCTTCCGTAACCTTGTTGCTGTCGCTTCGATTGTTCAATCCCAGCAACGTAAAAACGGCTTTTGAATTTTTGGACACCAGCCAGACAAATGGCGCCGTCAGTTTGGACAAAAAATCCATCGGCTTAGCCACAAACGTCGCCACCTGCTCGGCAAATCCCATTCCGACACGTTTCGGCACCAGTTCGCCCAGCACAAGCGTCAAATAAGTAATGACCACGACAATAATAATGTGGGAAACAGTAAGCGAATAGGGTTGAATAACAGGGATTAACGACAAAACTTTTGCCAAATCGCCCGCAAACGCTTCGCCCGAATACAAACCGTTCAAAATTCCAATCAAGGTAATACCTATCTGTATGGCAGACAGGAACTTGTCAGGTTCTTTGGATAAATCCAGCGCTTTCTGAGCCGATTTTTTGCCCTTCCGCGCCAGCGTCTCCAAACGCGCTTTCCGTGCGGATACGAGGGCTATTTCGGACATGGACAAAAAGCCGTTCAACAGGATTAAAAGTAAAATTATAAAAACTTCCATTTACTCAGAAAATTCCGATTCTGTGCGCAAAGATACGGAATAATGTGCAAAATTGAAAATGTTGTACAAATTCTATGATTATTACCTGTTTCGCATTAATTTTTGCATGACACACGGACGAATAAAAATTATCTTCTAAATTTTAGTTTGAAATCGGCAAAAATAAACTAATTTTGCACCTAAATTAATGACAGTTTTATGCGACAATTTATAGAGGAAGAGGTTGTTAAACGCTTGGGAAATCCTGATACACAAAGGAATGCCTTTGGAGAGGTTGTCGTCGAACTTAGCGAAAAACTGTATTGGCAAATCCGGAAAATGGTATTGAATCACGATGACGCCGACGATGTGCTGCAAAACACATTTCTCAAAGCGTGGACGAATATTGACAGTTTCAGAGCCGAGTCAAAAATCTCTACATGGATGTTTAAAATTGCTGTAAATGAATGTATTACATTTCTGAACAAGCAAAAAGCAATGAATAATATTTCACTCGACGACACCGATTCCTTTTTGATCGAGACGATGAAGGCGGACGAATATTTCGACGGCGACGAACTGGACGAAAAACTGCAAAAAGCCATTCTGACTTTGCCTGATAAACAGCGACTTGTATTCACCATGAAGTATCAGGATGATATGAAATACGAAGAAATGTCGGAAATTTTGGGGACGTCGGTCGGCGCCTTGAAAGCCTCTTATCATCATGCCGTAAAAAAAATACAGGAAATTTTAGTAAACGACATTTAAACCTTTTTAAGAATTATTCGTCTAATTAGAAAAAAGCAGGAAAAATAATGCAATTTATGGAACATAATACAGATAAATTGGAAAAATTGATGGGCAGAAACCCGTTTCGGGCGCCTGATGGATATTTTGAAAATTTTGCCGACAAGATGATGAACCGGCTTCCGGAGAAGCAGGCGTTTCGTCCGAAAGGCGAAAAAATAAGTCTTTTTGAACGGATGAGACCCTGGCTGGCTGTCGCCGCCGTATTTATCGGTTTGATCACGGTCTTTTTCGTGTTTGAAAATAAAAGAGATAACATGTATGCGTATAAGAATATGATTGTCAGGAATATATCCATGCAAACCGTAGCCGGAATAGATGCAGATTCCAATGCGGAGGCTGATTTTTTCGACTATATTTCAGACGAATATTCCAGAGACAACGCGGAGGAATTTATGGATAACCTGATAAATTGAAAGTTGATATGAAAAAATTCAGTCTGTTTTTTATCCTGGCAGTTTTTATGGCGTCGTCCTTCAATTCCGCTTATTCTCAGAGACATGAAAGAAATAGAGAGAGATATACTTTTGATATTAAGGATTTTGTAGAAAAAAGAAATATCTATTTGACGGAGAAACTGTCGTTAACAGCCGAAGAAGTCGAAAAATTTCTGCCGATTGACAATGAACTGATGCGGAAAAAATTTGAAATAGGGAGAGATTGCCATCAACTGGGACGCAAGATTCGCAATAATAAAAAGAGTACGGAGGAAGAATACGCCGCTTTGCTGAAATGTCGCGAAGAGGTGAAAGCCAAGCATTTTGAACTCGAAAAGGAATACATGGAAAAATTCAAAGAAGTGCTTTCCAATGAAAAAATGATTCTCTATGAAAGCGCAGCAAAGGATTTTCTGGATGAATATATGAAAGATAATAGAAAGGATTAGGAGTTTTGTTGGAACATTGATAGATTTGTTTTTTTAATTTGATTTTTAAGGGAGCAGGATTATATAAAATACCGCTCCCTTTATTTATTTGTAAACCAATGATTTATTTATCGCCTCCAAAACTGAAACTGACCGGAATATAAAGCGGTGAAGTGAAAAACTGGTCGCCCACTTTGAACGACGGTTTTAACTGTACCGTTATTTGGGACGGTTCGCTTCCGATTCCCAGGAAGTTTTTAACAATATTTTCAATGGAACTCCTTGAATTGCTTTTCATTAACTGCGCTATATCAAGACCGATGCTCATCGGTAAAACCTTCGTTTCTCCGGCATTGACGCTGAACGGCTGGGCGAAATTACCGGTCGTAAACTGCACGTCGTCCACCGAAATAATGTATTGAAGCGCCTGAAAAGCAGCAGCTCCGCTGTTAGGATTCTTAACGTTCAAGTTCAGCGTAAAATCCAACGGAATAGACGAAGCGTTGCCCGTCAAAATGGAGAGAATTTGCGGAATGGCGAGCGGATTCAATCCTTTCGACATGTCAATACCCGAAATTTTCAGGTTTGAAATGGATTCATACTTGTAATCGCAATTTGCGAGATTATAGGCGCTTTTCAATCCCGTTTGAAGAGCGTCGCAACTTGCCAGCATTACCATAGTAATAGCTATTATACTGATTCCTAACCTTTTCATATTATCCCTGTTTTT
>JAITMT010000088.1 GCA_031277235.1 Tannerella sp. | reverse complement strand
CGCTGCCTTTTCCTGTGCCGACGCTACACTTGCCGTCAGCAAAATAAGTACAAATGCAAATAAAATACGTTTCATTTTTATAAAAATTATAGTTAATACAAGTGCAAAGGTAGCATAAAATATGTTATGATGTATTTTTTAAGGCTTATTTTTTCTTAATAAATGTTTCAAAAGTATAAAAATACGGATGGCGGTCGTCTTTCGGATGATCTTCATTTTCGATCTTAATCCATTCATTTTCATTGATTTCAGGGAAGAAAGTATCGGCTTTTTCAAAGGTTTGACGCACTTTGGTAACGTACAGTTTTTCGGCAAATTTCAGCGCCTGTTGATAGATGGACGCCCCGCCAATGACAAAAATTTCGCTTTCGTTTTCAAAATGTTTGATTGCATCTTCCAAATTGCTGAACATAAGGCAATTATCCGGCTTAAAATCCGGATTTTGGGAAATCACGACATTTGTTCTGTTGGGCAAAGCGCCCTTCGGAAGCGATTCGAACGTTTTCCGACCCATGATAATTACATGACCTGTAGTCAGTTCCTTGAATCGTCTCAAATCATTGGGCAAATGCCACAATAAATTGTTGTCAGCCCCGATTTCGCTGTTTTCCCCGATGGCTACTATGATTGAAAGCATAATTTTGATTTTTGATTTTTGATTTAAGCCTCCCCTAACCCCTCCGAAGGAGGGGAACTCCCTCCCTTGAGGGGAGGGTTGGGGTGGGGTTTCTTGAACTTTGAACCTTGAATTTTCAAATTCTCAAATCTTCAAATTTTCAAATTTCAAACCGCCACATCCCCCTTGATATGCGGATGCGGATCGTAGTTTACCAGTTGAAAATCATCGTATTGAAAGCCGAAAATATCTTTTACGGCGGGATTGATTTGCATTTGTGGAAGCGGTCGCGGTTCGCGCGTGAGTTGCAACCGCACCTGTTCCAGATGATTGCTGTAGATATGCGCATCGCCGAGCGTATGCACGAAATCGCCTGCCTGTAAGCCGGTTACCTGCGCCATCATCAACAAAAGCAATGCGTAGGAAGCAATGTTGAACGGCACGCCGAGAAAAATGTCGGCGCTGCGTTGATACATCTGCATACTCAGCCGACCGTTCGCTACATAAAACTGAAAAAAGACGTGGCAGGGCGGGAGATTCATGTTTTTTAAATCACCTACATTCCAGGCGCTTACAATAATTCTCCGCGAATCGGGAGTTTCTTTCAAGGCGCGTACAACCTCGCTGATCTGATCAATATGTCCGCCGTCATAATCGCGCCAGGAACGCCACTGATAGCCGTAGATATGTCCCAAATCGCCGGTTTCCCTGTCCGCCCATTCGTTCCAGATACGTATTCCGTTATCCTGCAAGTATTTAACATTCGTATCGCCTCTCAAAAACCACAGTAACTCGTAAATGATTGATTTCAAGTGCAGTTTTTTGGTCGTGAGCAGCGGAAAGCCTTCATCGAGATTGAAACGCATCTGATGTCCAAAAACGCTCATCGTCTCAATCCCCGTACGATTTTGTTTTTCAACGCCTTCCTGCAAAACCCGCTCCAGTAAATCCAAATATTGTTTCATTTTTTGATTTTTTTTGCAAAAGTAGTGATTTTTTTCGGTTGTGAAAAAATTTGAGGCGTTATTATTTCCGACGAGGCGTCCCGTTGAATATTTTATTTCCCATTTCCTTCCGTATTCATGTTCATAGACCTTGTCCTGCGGAGCATTCATTGATTTTGTGCTCACACTCGAAAATCTCGAAATTTTTATGTACTTTTCATAATCTCAGGACCAAAGAGCGGAACAGCCTCCAATAGACACAGCGTTTGTTCAAAATATGCAGCCTGCTCACAATGTTTCTTTCGGAGAAATCAGGCAGTTCATTATCGAAAAGGCAAGACTGTTAAGCCGGCATTAATTGCTCTCAATGGTATTCGCAAGTAATTTACACAAATGCGCCGCAGGGTTATACAGCCTGCGGCGCATTTTGCGTTTATACACGCAAAATTTTTCTGAAGCAAAAGAAAACCGTTTTAGAAACGAAATCCTAATGATATGCCAATGTGGCTGATTGACAGTTTCTTCAGTTTGCCGTCTTCGGATTCGTTATAAGACTCCCCCTCGTAAGTTTCATCATATTTCGTCTTGTATTTCAATCTGTGAGAGCCTAAATTCAAATACGACAGTCCAACCGTATATTTGTCGTTGATAATCAGTCCCGCCCCTAATTTATAGGTAAATCCTGTGGCGAGGTCAAAAGATGTTTCACTCTCAAATCTGTAGCCGTCTTCTGACCCGTCAGCCTTGAGGTCGGTTGCCTTAAACAATCCAAGACCAATACCTGCTTCGGCATAAAGTCCCATCGTTTCGGCAACTTGCTTTTCCAACTGCAAACCCGCCAGCAGAGGAATGGAAAAGTACTTTGGGAAAGTTACATCGCCATCTTCGACGTCGTCTTCGATTTCGTCTTTCCAATCGCTATTTAGCCCATTGTAGATGAAAGCGGCGCTAATAGTCCAAAAAAGATTTTCCGAACCGATAGGCGAGAGCAGTTTGTATCCGACGGAAAGACCGGTGGCAGCCCCACCTGCTTTTCCCTCATTAAAAATGGCATCGTCAAAATCGTCATCGGCAAAGTCACCGCCGGGTATTGCCACTCCGATTTGAATCTCACTCTTTGTCTGGGCTATTGCTGAAGATGCGCCCAGCAGGCATACGAATAAAAATAAAAATTTGTACATGATAGATTAATTTAAAATAAATATTTAATAATGTTCACTTAAACGCAATAAAAA
>JAITMT010000017.1 GCA_031277235.1 Tannerella sp. | reverse complement strand
CCAGATAGGGTTTCATATCGAACAATCGCTGTTCATCGTTTTCAAACGTCAACAGTAACATATAATTGTCTTGAGGAACTACAGCTTTTACTCCAATATACATCACGAATCAATTATCTTAATGGTTCAATTTTAAACGGTTTTTCGCCGTTTTGACACAAGTCCCAGTTTGCAAGCAATTCATCATAGTGGATTTCTATCCAGGCTTGAATAAAGCGAAGATGACGGGAAGACAAATATCCTGAAATCAAATCGCCACTGCAAATATCAATAATGGCTTCCTTCCCTTGATATTCAACATGAATATGCGGGGGATTATGCTCTTTTGGCGCGTAATACATTCGTATAATTAATCCGAAAAACATCGAAAGAGTAGGCATAATCTAATGCTTTTAAAGTTTTTAATGTCACAAAAGTATATATTTTTTTCGGATTGTACAAATATTACGGGAAAAACATGGTTTTCACAGATTCCATTGAATAGATTTTACTTAAAACATCAGCTGTGACCGGCACTATCTCTTTCATATCATGTCCGAAAAAATTTCTTCTACCATTTCAACAACCGTATCCCATAACCTTACCTCTGCTACCATCACACTGTCTTGGATTTTTTCACTCTCAACCGCCGTCCTTTTGAAAATTCCACAAATAAACTTGGCGGAATCGGTTCCGGTTGCAGAAATGCGTTATAGAAGCAGTACCAGCATCTAAAATTACAGTCTACTGTCGGATTGATGGTTAGAAGATATTCAACATCGAATTCAGCGGGATTAATATGTTATAAATACTTTTTTTCATACTTCAACAAAATATTAAGAAAGATCAATAATTTCAAATGTATATTGTATACTTATTTCCACAACGAGCTTTTTTAGAACTTATTCAGTCAGTCTATTGCCTATTTTCGATAATGCGGCGTTACGGTTACTTGCTCCCTTTGCTTTCATATTGCCGAAAGGAATTGTCAATGCGATGTATGCCTGACGGGTATCCATATTCAATATGGTAGAATATCGATAATTGTCATCTACCTTGTCGCGCTTGAGACTATTGAACAGCACATTCTGAATGCCAATATTTAATGCAATGTTTCGAGCAAAATTCTTGGTCAATCCTATCGTAAATCTGTAGGAGTCGCTGCTGTTTTCCTGAGCCAACTGTAAATCACTGAAATAGCTAAAATTAGCTGTCAAACTCCACTTATATTTATCCGAGAGCCGTACGTTGGCATTTACCGACGTATTCCAGTCAAAACCTTTTACATCTACTACTATCGATTCGACTGCACCTTTAAATGTTCTGTATGCTCCTGAAAGGCTTGCATTGACTGATGCGCGATTTTTGAACAATGCCTGATTCCAGTTGAAGGTGACTCCCATACTCTGCATAGAACCGTAGTTTGCGTTGATATATTTTGTATACCGGTCGTCCACAGGAATAAGAAAATTGTTTACACATTGATCTATATACATGTAATTTAGAATAAAAGTATAACGCCCTTTTAATGTATAATTCAGGGTGTTATTATACAAATACGCAGGTTTTAGATCGGGGTTGTATTCCTTGTATGTTGTCGGCGACAGCCAGAAGCGAAAAGGATTCATAGAATAATATCCGGGTCGGGCAACCATTGAAGACAGGTTGTACGAAAGTCTGTGTGCGGGACTGAACTGATATTGCAACGAGACGGAAGGGACTATATCAAAATCATTTCTTTCGATTACTTCGGACGTAACATGCTGTAAACCTCTGCTTTCAACATATTCGCCGACTATCTCTATGCGGGAGTTAAACTTTGGATTCCAAACGCGCACATACGAAGTATAGGCGCCGAGATACGACTCGCTATAGGAATACTTGTTAGTCTTCTGCGGATCACTTTCATAAATGCCCTGATTGCGCATGTTACCATAGAAAAAATCGGATTCGGCTGTATTGCGGTATACCTCTGTACCCACGGTCAGGATATTGGCTTGTCCGAAAGCATGTGTATATTCTATTTTGCCCGAATAGCTTTTCATCGGTTCTTCCGACCGTTGCCGATACTGTTCGAACGGAGCGTTTTCATTTACATATTCTGTACTGTTCTCTATAGTTTGCCTGCGATCGTTATGCAAGTAATACACATCAACGGACAAATTTCCCTTTTTGCCCGTTTTTAAGCGATAATTGAAATTTAACGATTGATTGACGACAGGAGTTTGAGCGTTACTTAAAGATTGCAGCGTTGAATCAATTGTGACTTCCCTGATGTGACCAAACTGAATAACATCCTTTCGGTCGGTTTTTGTCGTCGCATAAGACGCTGAATAAGCCATCCCTAAGGTTTGATTGGAGGACAGTTGATAATCCGCTCTTAACATTCCCATCAGATTTCTGCGGCTGGTTTTATAGTCATTGTCCAAATGTTGATGAATATTTGACAGGGTAAAGTAGAAATCGGAAATTTCATTATTCTTCATATTTATTGCCGATGCTGATATATTAGCCGAAATATTTAGATTATTATGCTGGTAATTAACGAATAATCCACCTGTTTGAGAATTTAACCTGCCTTGCAAATCTTGAACATTAAGCGTACCGTTCATGCCGTTAGCCTCATTTTTTTTCAATATCAGATTGATGATTCCCTGATTGAGTCCGGCTGTTCTCATCGTCACTCCGGGATCTGTAATGACTTCTATGCTTTCAATGCGGTCGGCAGGCAGCGAAGCCAGGTAAGCATTGATTTCATCTTGGTTCATTGTTGTTTTACGGTTATTGATATAGAGTTCAAAGCCGTCCTTTCCGATAATCTCAATCCTATCGGATTGACCGGATCGAAGCAATGGCGTGAATTGCAACAGTTCATACGAATTTCGGCCTTTTGTCAAGTTTTGGTTTGTCGGCTGAAAGATGATCCGGTCGCTTTTTTGGATGACCCGAGAGGAAGCTGAAACGACAACTTCTTGCAAGAGGTTTTCATTTTTCGAGAGAAGTATTTCTCCCAAATCAATATGCAAAGGGACATTTACATTGCGGTATTGCTTGTCATAACCGACGAAAGAGACTTGCAGCAGATAGTTTCCGGCAGCCACACCTGAAATGACAAACTTGCCGGAATCATTGACCATTACGCCTGTTATTGCGCTCGAATCGGGGCGCAGCAGGGCGGCGGTGGCAAACGCTACGGGACTTCCATCTTTGGAATCTTTGACGATTCCGGTAATTTGCTGTTGTGCGTTTAGTGAGAACAGGCACAAGCAGAACGTAATAATTAAAAAAGATTTCATATTTATTTTTATTTGAATGATTAGTAATTTCATTTTTTTGTTATTTTAAAATTTCAGATTGGGCTTTTTGCAAAGCCGTTTGTGTAGATGTCATCGGTGACAGGTGGAAAGCCGACGAAATGTTTTCAAGCATTTCGGCCAACAGGAATTCATGTCTAACACGATAAATTGCCCCATGTTCCGCGATCAAATCCTTAATGCCACTTTCCAATTCGCCGGAAAATGTATCCTCATGCTCAATCCCGTTTTCAATCAACACATGCGCGTCGTAGTGTTGTCTTGCATACGTCGTGATTACCTTTTCGATTCCGGAAAGCATGACTGCCAATTCTTTAGGCCAGTGCATACGGGCCGTGTGCATTTTGAACAGCGTTTTTACGGTGGCTAACTCCAGCAATACGCTGCCATTTGAGATAAACCTGCCGTATTGTTGTTCGACGACGATCCGTTCCGAAAACGAAGCAAGCAGGTAAACGAAAAGTTCAGGCCATTGGCAGGTTGTCAGTTCTTTATCCAGTCCGTATTGAACGGCTTGAATGGAGTAATCTGTTTTACCGGCAATATCATATCCGGTCAGATAAGATAAAGCCTTGCTAAGAACGAATCTTGCCTTGTTGTCTGTTCCAATAATTGCAATTCTTTTCATCATTTTTATTTGTTTAAATTGTTAATATGTGATACCATTGTTCCTAAATCAAGACGAATGTCTATTTTTGTGGCAAAGATATACGGGTTAAAAGAGACCTAAAATGAAATTTTGCAAACGGTTTTTTTGCAGGTTTGCAGAATGTCGTAAAAACGGACTTGAAGTTGTTGGACGTTATTATTTTTTAAGAATCTTGACGCCGGTTACATGCGATTTTATTGGTTTTTACTAAAAATAGTTTCACTTTTATTGATTTATACTAAAACTTTTTCGTAGCTTTACGGCCAATTTAACAAACCAAACAAAATAGCATTATGCATCCTCAAGTAATTTTTTTTGAAAAAATAAGGCAAAATCTCCCCGACAATTATATACTGGCAGATGAAGTGAGTGCGCTTTTAGGTATAAGCCCCGATTCTGCATACCGGCGGGTACGGGGTGAAAAAAAGTTGAACATTGATGAATTGATTACATTAAGCCGGCACTTTAATGTTTCAATCGATTCTGCGCTCAACAACCAGTCGGGAAATATCATGTTCAGGTATTCGCCTTTGGACATGAGCAATATGGACAATTATTACCTGTATATGCAACAATTAGCCGTTTTGATGGAAGGAATAGCGAAAGCCGAGGAAAAAGAGATATACTTTATGGCTGTGGATATTCCGCTTCCCCAGTTCACAGCATATCTTGAGTTGACTCTTTTCAAGATTTATACGTGGTTTCAAAGCATCAGCAAACAGCCTGTCTCTTATGATAAATTCTGTGCAATGTTAGACCTTGATTTACTGAAGGGCATTTACACACGAATAACGAATGCCTACCGGCAGATTCCGTCAACTGAAATATGGACACACAATACGATTGACCCGATCATCCATTTACTTGATTATTTCCCCGATCTTGATTGTTTTGAAAATAAGGATTCATTTTCACTGATTTGCTCCCAGTTGTTAGAGCTGGTGGAGAATCTTGAGAGAGATGCCGGACGGGAGCATAAAGGGAACGGACCTTTTTTCCGGATGTATCTTAGCCCTATTGCGATCATGAATGATTTTATGATTACGAAACGCGACGGAGTAAATGTGACAACGATCAAACTTTATACGATCAACGGAATGTTTACATCCGATGCTCTTTTCTGTTCGGAGGTTGAGAAATGGATGCAGAACAGCATCTCGAAATCAATTTTGTTGAGCGGCAATGCGACAAGAGAAAGATTCCAGTTTTTCCGAAAACTGAAAGACCGGATTAATTATTTATCGGAGAGTAAACGGTAAAACCTTATGTTTTTAATGAAAAGATGACATTGTGGAGACGGTTACAAAAAAATGTATATTTACGTTCTAAAATGTTAGGTGAACTTACAGATTTTTGCGTGTTTTGTCGGACAGCAGTGTTTTTTACCTTGTAAAACCATCTCCTTTGTAGCTATTAGGATACAATATTTCAGGATCCAAATCGGCTTCATTATCCCAAGCCACTGTTTTAAAACATACTCTGACCGTATTGAACATG
>JAITMT010000009.1 GCA_031277235.1 Tannerella sp. | reverse complement strand
GATATGGTATAACTTGTCTAATAATAAAACGTCTTCCGCAAGATTTACATAAATATCTCTGAACGTGATCTTTATGCCCATTCCTAACAATGAATGTAGAACTGCAATAAAAGCATTTTTTTTCATATCTTTTTAAAGGCTGTAAATATATGAATTATATTCTCTTAAATAAGATTTCATCACCACTTTTGAACATTAAGCCATTTTTTCCAAAAAATGAATACAAACTTTCCATTGGGCTAAAAAATGATTTATGAAAAAATAAAAAACATGTATTTGGCTATCATATATATTGTTATCAATTAAAAGACATGGGTTATATCAATAAAAAATGATGTAGGAAAAGAAATTTGCAGAAAAAAAAATAAAAAATTTTTGCAAAAACAGAAATTGTGCGTATCTTTGACGCAAAATTAATCAAAAATTAAAAATTCAAAACCGTTTTGACTATGAAAGCAATGAACAACAGGGTAGTAACAATGTCCGTAGTCCGCTTTTCGATATTTCTGATCATGTCGGCAGGGTTGGCTATTGGCATTTATTCCTCATTTGTGAAAACATCCGCAGTTGAAATGCGAAAGCTTACTGAAATTTCAAGCCGGTATGACAAGATTCGTATGCAGCAAGTGCTGCTAACTGAAAGTGTAGATTCGCTTTATCACTATGCCATGCTGCTGAATTCCGGTGATATTTATATCAACCAGTCTGCCTTGTTTACCATGGTGAGTGTTAAGAGTATCCGTTTCAATGAAGAAATTGAAACCATGAATAACGACGACATTCCGGTGTACAAAAAACTGGGTGTAAAATTGGATAACCTTCTTCAGTTAAAGGATTCTATTCGGCAGTCGAATATCAATCTCGAAGTACTGAGAGACGAGTATGTACGTTGTATGAACAAAAACAAGGACATGAACCGGAAACTGTTCAATGGACGGGCATACTGATAAAAATTTCCATCTTAAAAAACTATCTATTATGGCAAAAAACGAAAAGACAATGAATCAGAAGGAAAAGACAATGGGCTTTATCTATGTCCTCATTCTTTTTCTTGTACTTACATCTATCTGCTGCATACTGCTCTTTTTGCACAATTCGGAGTCAACATCTTTCTCGCGAAGGGAACTGGTCGTTTCTAAAATGAAACGTATAAACGAATATCGGGATATGCAGAAAAAGACGATGGAAAACATAGATCTGCTTCACGACCGTATAGCGGCTTATAATCCTTCAATAAACGCCGCATACGAAGAAGATTACATCAAATATTCAATCAATGAATTGCAGAATATTTACGAAAGAAATTCTCTTGACACGAGATATAAATCATTTATGCATATTGCCAATTTTTACTATATGTGGTATGCCGATAAGAAAACTTTATGGAGTTTGAACTCCAATATAGATCGGTTTACCTTATATTTGGAAGAATGTGAAACGGGACTTTCCAAAAAGAAGGAAGATTTGGCAGGATTAAAGTAATAACCGGTTAAACGAATTTAAAAGTAAAATTACGCAATATGGGAAAAATCAGCAATACAAAAATTTACATTACTGTAACGGCAATATTAATATGTGTGCTTATCGCCTTGCTTATTCGATTGTTTCTGATGAGGCGTGAACCTGCCGGATTTGTAACGCCTCTTGAAGTTTATGAGGGAGAGCCGGTATTCTACTCCGACAGCACATTTCGAGCCTTGCACCGGCTTTGGGAATTTGGCAACGGGGATGCTTCCGGCGAGAAACAGGGTGAATATATATACCATGAAGCGGGCGCTTACCGGATACGCCTGTCGGTAAACTATACCATGCACAAGGAGTTCCTTGTAAACGTGAGAAAACATGTCCGTTTCGATAACGATTCACTGATCCGCATAGTTGCTCCCCATACAGCCATGCAGGGCGAATTTATCGTTTTTCGAGGAGTAGGTTATGCAAAGGAATGGCGATGGTCATTCGGAGAAACCCACCTTACAGACTCCAGGGAGCAGGCTGCCATATACGCCTATGAAAATCCCGGAGCCTACGAAGTAGAACTGATGACGGAAGATACGAAATATCCTGTCAGGCATACTATTTCCATCTTACCCAAGTACATGGAGGAAGAGACTGATGAACGCTCAATGATGGGAAACGACATTAGAGAGAAACTTCAGGCCATAGTGGATGGAAAACCTTTCGGTCCCAACTACAACCATATCCTGAACAAATATTTATGCCAGAATCCCAATGTTTTGATTACGGTCAACGAATCGAAAAACAATGATTTCTATTCCTACTGTCAGGGGCTGAAAATTATAGACCGCAGAGTAACAACCATTCTTGAAGTGATTGTCTTTCCCGACGAACAGCGTCCGGGATGTCTGAAAACATTTAAGGTAATACAGATTAAAAATGAAGAACGCTAAGTCATATTCACTTAAATCGGGGAAGAAATATCTTTTGTTTCTCTGCCTGTTTGCTGCAACATTGCTGTCGTCGTGCTCGTCCGTAAACATACTGACACGATTGAAAAGGACACCCCGGGAATATTCCATGAATTATTGTCAATCGGATATAAAAGCACGTAAAACAGCATTGAACAGGGAGACGTGGATTGTTTTTTCCGACCGTGACAACAATGATACGTGGCAAAATCCGGGCGGGAAAAACAAAATGAAGAATATGTCATTTATGGAAGCCTTTTTCGTCATCCGTGAAAAAGGCGATTATCTTCAACTTGTGAAGTATGATCCCGAAATCGTAGCAAACAATCCGTATGCCCGTATTATCAGGAATCGCAAAAAAGTTCAGTATTACGGCTGGGTACACCGCTCGCATTTATTGCTAACCAAGCAGTCGAGTTTAGACATGTCTACCGGATTTAAAAGTAAATCCGTAACAATAATAACCGACACGTTAGCCGTCTTGGAGCCACAAAATTGCTTTGATTCGGATTCTGTTCTCTCCTACAAAGACGATGGGTTAAGTATCCCGAACGGGAAAATACCGTTACACGAAATCCTTTACATTCTTAAAGTTTCCCCGGACAATCAAAGAATACTTGTTTCCGGAAAAACAATCCTGAATCCGCTTGAGGCTCCAACAGAAGCTTTAGGTTGGATTTCAAAATCTGTTGTGGCCGAGTTGGGGCAGCGTCTTTTCATTGATCTGAATGTTACAGGAACCCCGTCAACAGATAACAGTGTGACGTTTCTTGACAGTGAGCGGCAGGATACAGTCGTCATCAATGAGGATGATGCACGGGGTATAGATTTTTATAGAAAAAGCCGTCCGGAGTTCCGTTACAGTCCGGCACGCTCTTTCTTGCAGGATTCAAATGCTTTCTGTTTTCAAACGGCGCTCCCCGCTCCGGTAATTGACAGACGTTTCACATACGTACTCAACCTGAACGGAAATAAAATTATGTATGAAGATCTATTGCGTTTGGAAAAGGATTTGAGGCAGGTAAACCTTGTTTTTGTCTTTGAAGGAAAAGAAAGCGTTTTTCGCGAATACGCCCAAATAATGAATGTAGTGCAGAACATGCAAACAAACTTTGATACGGATAGTGACCTTTATAAATACAGATTTGGAGCTGTTTTATCTTACGTGGATACCACAAAAAACAAGCGCTTTTCTGTAAAATCATGCGAACTGACAAGTTCGTATGCCGGCATGCTGGACTTCCTGATGACAGAAACAGACAGTGTGCAAAAATATTCTCCCATTGCCAATAATCAGGCTTGGAGAGGACTCGGAAAAGCCGTAGAAATGATTGAACCGTATAAAAATGAAACCAACCTGCTGGTGGTAATCGGCGAATCGGGATACAGTGAATGGGCAGACAGCGTATTGGTGAGGCGTATTGCCAACGCTAACGGCAGGATTCTTGGATACCAGACATATAACAATAAACTTTCCGATGCAGACAACAACTTTGTTCTCCAGATTGAAAACATGATAGACGCCTGCTCTCAACGCGATGTAGAACTGAGGAGAGAGCGGCTTGTTTATGCCAGCCAGTATATACCCCGTCCAAAATACAGGGAAAGCAGCCGGAATACTTACGCTCTGGACTATCCGCAGAGGAGCATGACGCAAGGCTGGATTGTATTTCCCGGGAAAAATGAAGATATGAGATTGGAAGTCCTGTCAAATGCTCTTGATACACTTATTACAGATGCGAGACACGACAACGATACGGTTATTTCCCAAATATATAAGGCATTTGACGAAATCGGGAATAAACGTTACAGATATGACGCCCTGTGGCAGGAATACTACGGAACCGATTCATTGCGTTCTCTCAACACGAACTTTTTACGTAGAACATCTACCGGTCGTCCTGCATGGTTGATGCCCAGTTCCACCATAACAATTGAAACGACGGAAGAGAATGCACATCATTACCGGTTGCTCCTTTCGGAAGAGGAACTTGCAGAATATGTCGGATTTCTGGAAGAGATAACAAAATTTAAACCCGATTACAAATACAAAAGCCGCCGGGTAAAACCTCCCAAACCGTGTAACTGTCCTGATGACTACAGTTTAAGAGAGGCGGATGTTCCGCGGGGTGAGTTGATGTACGGTAAGGATGGTCATATTCTGTACCTGAACACCCGGTATATAAGAATGAATATTTACAGGACATTTATAAGCCGGCTGAAAACATCCGGAAAATATGCTCTGGACAGAACGTGCCGTCTAAGACGCTATACGCTGGCAACAGCCTTACTGGGAATTGCAGGAAATCCTACAATGGAAGAAATGATGAATACACATCAATTGAGAGAAATTAAAAGCAGGAGGAAGATGAAAGACTATGAATTGGATGAATTAGTGGTTTATTTCAATAACCGTAAGGAGGAATTGAAAAAACAAATGGTTGACAGGGAATCATCATTTGTCTCGAACGGGAAAACATATTACTGGATAACAATGGAGCGATTGCCCTGAAAAAATTGACGATATGAACTGCTACAAGACACCATTGCTATTTTCGCGCCTGTTTGAATCGGGAGATTTATCACAATGCAGCGAGGAAGATTCGATTGATCGCAATCTGGAACTGATTATCACCACATGTCCCGGAGAACACAAATTTGATCCGGGTTTTGGATGTGACATTTGGGAACTGGATTTTGAAAATGTAGTATCAGTTCAGCGATGGGAGAGCAATTTTGTCAATTATATAAGCAATGCTATTCGTAAATACGAACCGCGAATCAGGGAGATCGAAACAACAGTACATTTTTTCGATGTAAAAAACCAGCACGAGTTTTCCGGCGCCATATCCATTCGTAAACGTGTAGATATAAGAATTAATGCAGAAATACTCAGTTCCGACAAGAAATGTGCGTTTCTCTACTCTCTTTACTTGGGTCCTTTAACATCCGATTAACTATGAATGACAAAACAAAATATTACAAAGAGGTTATAAAGAGTCGAATGTATAAGAATGCTACTGCAATTTGGGGCGTTCGCGACGTCGACGACTTTGACCCGATTTTGAAACTGCTGGTCGAATCACTCGCCAGTGAAGTGAACAAGCTTTCCAACGAATTGGAAAATCTGGAAGCTCGCCTGTTGGAGCGACTTGCCGGAGTTTTAACACCGGACGTTTTCCTCTCTGTACGGCCTGCGCACATGATACTTCATGCCAAACCGGTAGAAACAGAGATGACCATATACAAATCTTCCGGCTTTGTTTACAAGAAAAAAGATTCCGAACTCATTCATTTTACACCTGTGGGTGATTTTAACCTGATAGACGGAGATGTACATTCCATTATTTGTGCAGGGAAAATGTTCCAAATTGACAATCGAAAATCTAAGGAGATTGTTGCAAGAAGCATGAAACGTTCTGAAAAATTCAACGACAAACTTTGGATCGGTCTGCGGATCAACCCTTCCATTCAACGTGTAAAAAATCTATCTTTTTATTTCGATTTGCCTAACATCGAGAAAAGAAATGAACTGCTTCATCTGCTGCTATACAGCCGTTGGGAACAGGATGATGCTGTATATTCTATCCGTTCGGGCATTTACAATGAACCGTATCAAAAAAATAAATATAAGCCTTTGGACGACTTCGACCCTGCAAATCTATCGAATGAGAGCATCCTGAATCATTACAGTCACCGATTCATTACGGTCAGAGACGAGATTGAAAATAAAGAAAAAGAATATAAAATTATTCCGGATGAGTTGGCTGAATTATTTCCCGGTTTAGAATCGGGTGACAATCCCGTAAAGTTATTATGGTTAAAAGTTACGCTACCTTCAGGCTTTGATAATTATATATTGGAAGATTTCTTTGTGTCAATCAATGCTTTCCCGATTATCAACCGGAAGTTCTACTCGAAATATACTAAACTGAATCCGTTAGTATCCGTCATTCCCTTTGAAACGGATGATAATGAATATTTCCTATCGGTTGAACAGATTTCAGATTCCAAAGGACGCCGGTATTTACATTTGCCTCTCCAAAGCAATGACGAAGAGAGTGAGTTCGGTACCTATATCCTCAAACGGGGAGGCGCTGAGAGATTCG
>JAITMT010000458.1 GCA_031277235.1 Tannerella sp. | reverse complement strand
GTAGCGAGAGGGGGGCATGATCCCCCGACCTCATGATTATGAATCATGCGCTCTAACCAACTGAGCTATCTCGCCATTGCCGTAAAAAGCGGCGCAAAGGTAGTATATTATTCCCTATTTTACAAAACAAAAAGTATTTTTTTATAAAAAATGAATGCACCGATACTTGAACGGACGATTTTTCCGGATCGGTATTAAACGCTTCATTTTGGATGCCAAAATCTCAAAATTTGCCTACAAACGGACACAAAAAAGCCTTACAAAATATTCTGTAAGGCTCTGATTATCAAGTGGAGATTATCGGAGTCGAACCGACGACCTTTTGACTGCCAGTCAAACGCTCTAGCCAGCTGAGCTAAACCCCCGTCGGTGCAAAGGTAGGATTTATTTTTTACAATCCAAAACCTTTTTGAATTTTTCTAAAAATTCGTCCGCTTCCGCTTTCGACAAAGACAGCGGCGGCAGCAAACGGATAATGTTCGTGCCCGCGACGCCCGTGAAAACTTTTTCCTCAAACAGCAGCCGGTTGCGTATATCCTTGATGGAATCATGGAATTCGATGCCTATCATCAGTCCGCGTCCACGCACCTCTTTGATACCCGCGTACTGCAATTTTTGTATCTCATTGAATAAATATTCACCGATTTGCCGCGCATTTTCAATCAGTTGCTCCTGTTGCATGATTTCCAACACGGCAATCGCCGCCGTGCAAGCCAGATGGTTACCGCCGAAAGTTGTTCCCAGCATACCGTAAACAGGCGTGAATAAGGGACTTATCAACATTCCACTCATCGGAAAACCGTTGGCGATACCTTTGGCAATCGTAATGATATCCGGCTGAATACCGGCATATTGGTGG
This sequence comes from Tannerella sp., assembly GCA_031277235.1. GTDB lineage: Bacteria > Bacteroidota > Bacteroidia > Bacteroidales > Tannerellaceae > Tannerella. Next base: position 9,156 of record JAITMT010000458.1, on the reverse strand, counting down.
GCGAAAAATTTGCCGCTGCGACCGTAGCCGGACTGGATTTCGTCCAGAATGAGTATGACTTTGTATTTTGTACACAGCACCCGTAAATCCCTGATAAACTGATCATCAGGCATTAAAATACCGCCTACGCCCTGTATGCCTTCGATGATAACCGACGAAACATCGCCTTTTTTCAACTCTGTTTCAACGGCTTCCGCATCGTTCATCTGCACGTAGGTAACAGGTAGCAATTCGTTGATTGGAGCGATAATTGTCGGATTATCAGTTACTCGCACAGCCGCCGAAGTACGTCCGTGAAACGAATGCCGGAACGACACGATGCGTTTTTTACCGTTGTGGAATGACGCCAATTTCATCGCATTTTCGTTGGCTTCCGCGCCGGTATTCACCAGAAAAAGCGAATAATCGTCATATCCACAGGCTTTTCCCAACCGGTCGGCAAACGTTTGCTGCAAACTGTTGACCACAAAATTGGAATAAAATCCCAGTTTTTCCAATTGTTGAGTAATTGCCTGAATATAAACAGGATGACTGTGTCCTACGGATATAACCGCATGACCGCCATACAAATCAAGGTATTCGTTGCCCTTGGAATCCCACACGAGGCAACCCGACCCTTTTACGACCTCTATATCAAAAAGAGGATATACGTCAAATAATTTCATAAAAATAAGAGCCCCCCTGCCCTCTCAGAGGGAGTTTTTTGTTAATGAATGCCCCCTGAGAGGGTTAGGGGGCTTATTTTTTAAAACGCCGAAGGCTTCAAATGCAGTCCGACCGTTTCTTCGAGATTGAACATCAGATTCAAATTATGAACGGCTTGTCCGCTCGCGCCCTTGAGCAAATTGTCTATAATGGAGATTATCAGCAACTTATCACCATGCTTTTCGAGATGAAGGAGGCATTTGTTGGTGTTTATCACCTGCTTCAAGTCCGGATTTTGATCGGTTACAAACGTAAACGAATGATCATCATAGTATTCGTCGTACAATCTCCGAATTTCGCTCAGTTCGATTTTGCAGTCGAAATAGGCGGTCGCAAAAATGCCGCGCGTAAAATTACCCCGCACGGGAATAAACGAAATTTCGGCGGTGAAACTGTTCTGCAACTGCACGATACTTTGTCGAATTTCCGCAAGATGCTGATGATCAAACGGTTTATAAATCGAAACATTATTGTCGCGCCAACTGAAATGCGACGTTTCGGACGGCTTCACCCCGGCGCCCGTCGAACCCGTAACCGCGTTTACATGAATCTCCCTGTTGAGCATCAAATGTTTCGCCAATGGCAAGAGCGCCAACTCAATACAGGTTGCAAAACAGCCCGGATTTGCCACAAATCGCGACTTGCAAATCGCACGACGGTTGAGTTCCGGCAATCCGTACAGAAACTCGTTGCCTTCCGCCTTAATCCGGAAATCCTGACTTAAATCAATGATTTTCAGACGTTCAGGCAAGACGTGAGTTTCGAGAAATTTTCGCGTATCGCCGTGAGCCGTACAGAAAAATAAAATATCTATCTCATTTAGAGGTAATTCGGAGGTAAAATACATATCCGTTTCGCCGTACAGTCCCGCATGTACGCTTGTAAGTTTGTTTCCGGCGTTGCTCGTGCTGTTCACGAAAACGAGTTCAACGTCGGGATGGTTGAGTAACAGGCGAATAAGTTCGCCGGCGGTGTAACCCGCACCGCCAATAATACCCGCTTTTATCATAATTCGTCCTTGTGTACGTTGTAATAAACCCTTAATGGCGTGGAAGTTACCTTGATAAATCCTTTGGCTTCTTCCGACGTCCAGCCTTTCTGCGTTTCGCCGTATTCGCCGAACTTGTTTTTCACGAGGTCGCCGTCCGATTCCACGCCGACAGTAGAGAACGTAAGCGGATGTAAATCAAGGATTACCGTGCCGTTTACGTTGCGCTGGCTTTCCGTAAGCATCGCTTCGATGTCGCGCATGACCGGTTCCAGATATTGACTTTCGTGCAAAAACATGCCGTACCAGTTGGCTACCTGATCTTTCCAGTATTGCTGCCATTTCGACAGCGTATATTTTTCGAGAAACTTGTGTGCCCCGATAATGAGCATCGAAGCCGCCGCCTCAAACCCCACGCGCCCCTTGATGCCCACAATCGTATCGCCGATGTGCATGTCGCGCCCGACGCCGTAAGGAGCGCCGATCTCCTCGACCGCCTTGATGGCTTCGATTTTGTCATCGTAGATTTTATCGTTCACCGAAACAATTTCGCCCTTTTGGAAACCGATGCGCAGCCGCTCGCTTCCCTGTTTGGTTGTTTGCTTCAAATAAGCGCTTTCAGGCAGTCCTTGCGCCGAATCGAGAATTTCGCCGCCACAAATCGAAGTGCCCCAAATCCCTACATTATAGGAATATTTGAGTTTGGTGAAATCGGCGCTGAAACCGTGTTGATTCAGATAATCAATCTCATACTGGCGGGTCAGGGTCATGTCGCGCGTGAGCGTAATAATTTCCATTTCGGGCGCCATCACGAGAAACGTCATGTCGAAACGCACCTGATCGTTGCCCGCGCCTGTTGAACCGTGCGCAATTGCCTGAGCACCAATTTCTTTGGCATATCTCGCTACGGCAATTCCCTGAAAAATACGCTCGGACGACACGGAAACCGGATACGTTCCGTTGCGCAACACATTGCCGAAAATCATGTATTTCAGGCTTTTATCGTAATATTCCTTCGTTACGTCGAGCGTAACATATTTCGTCGCGCCTAATTTGTAGGCGTTTTCTTCGTTGGTTTTCAACTGTTCCGCGCTGAAACCGCCCGTATTGGCGCACGCCGCATAGACTTCGTATCCTTTTTCCCTAACTAAATACATGACTGTGAAGGAAGTATCAAGTCCTCCGCTAAATGCTACCACTACTTTTTTCTTTTCCATTTTTATCTTGTTTTAAAATTATTTCCTTCTTTTTCCTTTTCTTCGAGAGACTTGCATAAAATTTTTCCATTTCGAGACAGCGAATATCGTTGGGGTCGAAAAGCATCGCCGTACAAATGCAGTATTTGCGTTCAGTCCGCGTCAGTACGTCGTGATTGATGCAGCCCTCGCACCCGCGCCAGAATGCCTCGTCGTCCGTTAAATCCGAAAATGTAACCGGAAAATAACCGAGTTCGGTATTCAGTTTCATCACCGCGCTGCCCGACGTCAGACTGAAAAGTTTGGCTTTGGGCCACCGCAGGCGCGCCAACTCGAAAGCCGCGTGTTTGATGCGTTTTGCCAGCCCGTGCTTGCGAAATTTGTCCACCACAATCAACCCCGAAGTCGCGACATACTGCTTGTTTCCCCAGGATTCGATGTACGTGAATCCTGCAAATTCTTCCCCGTGCAATGCGATGATCGCCTTTCCTTCCTTCATTTTCTGCGAGATATATTCGGGCGACCGTTTGGCGATTCCCGTGCCGCGCACCTTTGCCGCCGCTTCTATCGTGTCAAGAATCGTGCCAACATATCTTTCATGGCTGTCGTCAGCCACCATTACGTCAAAAATTTCCGTATCTATTTCAATTTTCCTGTTTTTTTCCATTGCTGAATTTCAATCTTAAAAATTATTGTATATATTTCTCCAAAGCATTTATGATCTGCGTTTTAGAGTATCCATCCCGCGGAATAACGAGAATAGTATCGTCTCCCGCAAGCGTCCCGATGATTTCGTCGCCGGTAGATTCGTCAATATCAGACGCAATGCCCATCGCATAGCCCGGACGGGTTTTTATCACCGCGAAATTACCTGAAAATTCGATGGTTGAGCCTATTTTCACCTCCGGGTTCTGCTTCGTCATTCTCTGTTTCGTCATATCGGGCAACACATACAAATACCGGTTTTTGTCGTCGTGTATCTTGATGATTTTCAAGTTTTTAACATCGCGAGACAATGTTGCCTGGGATATGTATATACCCCTGTTTTCCAATGATTTATGCAAATCCTCCTGACAGGTAATTGCCTCTGTCCGTACGATTTGTTCTATTTCCCTTTGCCGATCGTTTTTTGCCTTCATTCTGTATATTTATTCAAAAACGGTGCAAAAGTACGCCTTTTTATTGAATAAAAATACATTTTACCTGAAATTTTATAAAAAAAATTATCAACACCGAAAAAATGACTACTTTTGAAGTCCAAAATAGAAAAATAAAAACAGATATGCACAATTGGTTTGAATGTAAAATAAGTTACGAAAAAACAGGCGAGGAAGACGGTTTCCGAAAAAGAGTTTCCGAGTCTTATTTAGTTGATGCCCTGTCATTTACAGAGGCAGAATCGCGGATTGTCGAAGAAATGCGTCCCTTCATCAGCGGCGAATTTACCGTGATGGACATCAAACGCGCACGCTACAGCGAAACCTTCTTCAACGACAAGGGCGACCGCTATTACCGCGCAAAAATTAATCTGATAGCGCTGGACGAAAAAAGCGGCATGGAAAAGAAAACAGCGGTGCAAATGCTCGCGCAAGCCTCTACTATTCACGAAGCTATCAAAATTATAGACGAAGGCATGAAGGGGACGATGAACGACTACGAAATTGCCGCGGTGGTGGAAACAACCCTGCTGGATACTTTTCCGTTCAAACTGAATGCGAAGATTGATACGGGGGAATAAATCGTAGTCCGTTCCGCATTTGAGGTTTGTATGTAAACAGTTTGAATACTTGCATAGACCATGGAAACAAGCATATCAACCGGCTCTTTCCTGTATCCCAACGCTCAACTACGGCAGGTATGATAAAAACCGGTTCGGGATGTAGTTGCCGCCTTTGCTTTCAAAAACGATACTGTCTGCCAAAACTCCGCTCTATCTCTCCATTTGCATTGCAGGCTACTTGAAGTGTATTTGTTGCTTGATTTCAAAAATTCATTTTCCATCCCTCATTCCGCGCTTTCTCGGCTCATGCCGAATTTTTCTCCGGTATGTTCGCTGCCCCTGGGTTCGACATGAACTACTATATCATACACATTATCAACTGATTGCTTGATACTGTCCTCTACTTTTTGCGCAATACGGTGGGCATCGGTGAGAGACATAATTCCCTCAACTTCAATGTCCAGCACAATGTTATAATAGTTACCCACGTGGCTGGAGCGGATGCGGTGCGGATTGTAAGCGCCCGGCACCTGTTCAACTGCCGTAATAATCTTTTGATAAACAGACGGATCCGAAACGCCGTCCAATAAAACCAGATTGGCGTCGCGAAAAATTCCGATAGCCGAATAAACGATATAAATACTTATCAATAAGGCAATTATCGGATCAAGAATCGGCATTTCCAAAAAGAACGTAAAACCCAGTCCGAGCAGGACGCCTACCGAAATAACGACGTCATTGCGCATGTTTATCGCATTGGCTTTCAGCATCGAAGAATCGGCACGCTTACCCTGGCGAAACTGATACAGAGCCAGTAACAACTTTCCGACTATCGAAATCACTGTTACCCAGATTGCTAACATGGAAGGGACTTCGACGATTTCTTTGGAGAAAATCTTTTGGATCGCGGCAATAAACATCTGGAATCCCACAAAGAAAATCACGAACGAAAGTATCGTAGAAGCGATATTTTCGGCTTTTCCCCTGCCGTAAACATATTTTGAATTGGGCGGACGGCTGATGATGGGCGTGGCAATCAAGATAATCAGCGAGGTAACAACATCCGAGGCAGAATCCAATCCGTCGCTCAACACCGCCAGACTGTTTGAAACAATTCCGACCACAATCTTCAAAAGCGACAGCACCATATTCCCAAAAACGCTTATCCGGGATGTCCTAAGCATTATTTTTTTACGATCTTCCGTCATAGTACCTGCAAAAATACAATAAATTTTCTTATCATTGCATGCAAAATGTAAAAACTATTTTTTACCTTTGCAAGGTTATTAAATTTTTATGCGATGAAATACATTTTTCTTTTATTGCCCGTGATTTTTCTTTTTTCGTGCGCGGAAAAAGTTACGATAGAACAGATTGATAACCAGCAAAACAGCGGGAATTTTGCGGAAGCCGCCCGGCTGATCAATCTGTACATGGCAGAAAACAAATTCTCCGAACAGGATATTTACGACCTGAATTTCCGCAAGGACGTGATGAGGCGCATCGAACTGGATTTCAACAAAACAAAGGACGACGTAACCGCGTATATCCAAAAATATTACCCCGGCGTGGACGATACGGCGCTGGATAAATGGGTTGCGGACGGAAGTCTGGAAGCCATGACTATCAATGGAGAACGCAAATATTTCGACCGCGCCGCACCGAATCTTTTCCGCATCAACCGGGATGCGAAGCGGCAAAAGGAACACATTGACGGCGGGCAAAATCCCGACGCTATCACGCTGTTCAAGCAAAAGGATATTCCCGAAATCGTCGCCGGCGAAGCGCAGTCCGTTACCGTCAAAATCAAATATGCCGTAACGCTGAAACCCGACGCCGTGCCCGACGGCGAGACGGTGCGCTGCTGGCTGCCTTTTCCCAACGAAAATTGCAGCCGGCAGTCCGAAATACGCCTGATTTCGGCGAACGACAGCAATTACGTCATTTCGCCCAAAGAATATGCGCACCGCACGCTGTACATGCAGAAAATTGCCCGGAAAGGCGAGCCTCTCACGTTTGAAATCGCGTTTTCCTACCGGTCTGTACCCGTGTTTGCAGACGTGGAAAATTCCCGGAGCGGACTGTTCCAACTTTCTTCCGAAGAAACGGACGAATATCTTTCCGAACGTCCTCCGCACATTGTTTTTTCAAAAAATATCAAGGACTTGTCGGAGAAAATCATTGGAAATGAGAAAGATCCCGTTCTGAAAGTCAAAAGGATTTTTGAATACATAGATCAAAATTATCCCTGGGCGGGAGCGCGCGAATATTCCACGGTTCCGAACATTCCCGAATACGTGATGGAAAACGGACACGGCGACTGCGGCATGAAAACCCTGCTGTTCATCACGCTGGCACGCTACAACGGCATTCCCGCCAAATGGGAAAGCGGTTTCATGGTGCATCCCGGCGCCAAAAACCTGCACGACTGGGGCGCTTATTTTGTGGATGGACGGGGCTGGATTCCCGTTGATCAGTCTTTCGGGCTGAACAAATGGGCGGATGAAACACGGGAAAGATATTTTTACATGACCGGCACGGACGCCTATCATTTGGCGGTCAATACGGACTATTCCCGTCCGCTGTTTCCCGAAAAAATCCATCCCCGCAGCGAGACGGTTGATTTTCAGCGCGGCGAACTCGAATGGCGCGGCGGAAACCTCTATTTCGACGCCTGGGACTGGGATTGGGAGGTGGAATATGGGTTTTGAATGAAAAACGGCATCTATTTCTTCCAAACGATAGATTTTTTCGAGATCCGTAACTTTTATCATCTCATTTTTAATTCATAATACAACAGCGAACAATCTGTGCATCAAACAAATAAAATGTTTATTTTCAGAAAATTAAAATACAGTAATAATTTTAGAAATGTTCGGAAACGGACATTTTTTGTCCGGTTTTAATACTCCCGTACAGATGATACGGAATATGCTGGATAGTTATGATTCAAAAAAAATTATCTACTTTTGTATCGGCTATTCAAAAAATAATAAGATTAAACCTTATGGATAAAAAGAAAAAGGCTTATAAAATACCGGAAATAGAACCTCGGATCGTGGAAGAACCTTTTGTTATGTACGGAACATTGGATTTAGACGAATCCAAACGCTATACCTACGCCGATTATCTGACTTAGTAAAACTTTTTATAAAAAAGCGTAAAGGAAAATGTCGTGTTTATCATGCCCCTTTTGATGTCCGCTTACCGTTGTTAGAGAATGAAAAAACGGATGATAAAATATACAATGTTGTCCAGCCGGATATTTGTATTGTTTGCGACCTGTCGAAAATAGATGCTAAAGGATGTTTAGGAGCACCTGATTTGATTGTAGAAGTACTTTCTCCGGCTACTTTGAAATACGATTGGAATTACAAGTTCAACTTGTATGAAAAATCCGGAGTGAAAGAATATTGGATTCTCGATCCCAAGGCAAAATCAGTAACCGTTTTTCTGTTACAACCGGATGGCAACTACGATCTTGGAACGGTTTACGAATGCAATCAAAAAGCGCCCGTTTATATTTTCAAAGGATTGGAAATTGATTTGAACGAATTATTTGAAGAATAAATATTAGGGCGCCAAACAAATATCCTCGCAGTGGATTTAACTATGGCATTTTTGACTGGGATTTTTGACTGAGATTTGTGGGATTTTTTATGATTTTTGTGATTCACTCATCATGGAAATCATAAAAAATCAAAAAAATCACAGTCAAAAAAAATCGGTTGCCGTTGCACAACGGTAACCGACCTATCAACATTTTTAAAATTAAAAATTATGAAAAATTCTTTTCTTATTTTCTCTTCGCTATATCCAGCAACTCTACTTCAAATTCCAACACACTGTTTTGTTTTATCGCCGGACTTGGGGGGTTCATCCCATAAGCCAATTCCGTAGGAATCCAGAAAATATATTTTGAACCTTTCGGCATCAAAGGTACACCTTCGCTCCAACCTTGTATTATTCCTCCATCCAAAGTTGTTCTAAAAGGTTGACCGCGATCAACGGAACTGTCAAATTTTGTTCCATCCAGCAATTTTCCCGTATAATGTACAATGACAGTATCTTGCACTGTCGGTTTTTCGCCCGTACCTTCGGTAATAACCTTGTATTGAAGACCGCTTTCCGTTGTGATAACGCCGGCTTTTCCCTTATTTTCTTCCAGGAATTTTCTGCCTTCTTCCAGTGTTGTTTCTGACTCTTTTACCATTGCTGTCTGAAAATAACTGTTTACATAAGCCTGTGCCTCAGCATCACTCATCCCCAAGAGAAGAGTATCCCCTTTTGCCGCTTTAACAAAACCATCAATCAAGGCGTCAACATTGTCTATTCCGCCCGGATAAGTTTTTATTTGAGCTACCAAGCCCTTACCGTAACTTGAACCTATCAAGAAACTAACACTGTCCGCACCCGTTTTCAGATTGGCCGATTTTTGAGAATCGCAGGAAACAGATGTCAAAACCATCGCAAAAATAGCCACATAGGCTAAAAGATTAAATTTTTTCATTTTTCTACTTTTATATAATTTATTAAACAATATCCAA
>JAITMT010000425.1 GCA_031277235.1 Tannerella sp. | reverse complement strand
TGTTTTCTACCAATATCCTGTCCCTAACGGGACATTGATGTCAACGTTATTCAATTTTTAGAACGCATTTTCAAATATTTCAAACCCTCATTTTTTACACCCCACCCGTTGGGATTGAATAGGTGTTTGGGTATGAATAGGGATATACATTTATACAAAAACCTCATTACCTCATTTGAACGGGGAAGAATGAGGTAATGAGGTTGGAGGATGAATTATGAATATCTGCCTGCTACTGAGGTTATTTCGTTTGGAAAATTAGGTGGAAATGAGATTTTTTTTCCGTTTACGCCTTTACCCGTTTACCCGTTCTCCCGTTACTGCTGCTACTGAGGTTGTTTTGTTTGGAAAATTAGGTGGAAATGAGGTTTTTTCCGTTTACACCTTCACCCGTTTACCCGTTCTCCCGTTACTGCTGCTACTGAGGTTGTTTTGTTTGGACAATTAGGTTGGGTTGGGGATTGGATCGGCAGAGTCAAAATAACTTGTCGGAAAACTTCATTTCTTACTCTTGAACAGGAAATTGAACAGGCGGATGAAAGTCGGGAAAAACAGGGCGCCGACGAATCCGCCGGCCATATCGGCGATGAAATCGTAAAAATCTCCTTGCCGGTTGAAAAATCTGTCCTGCAAAATTTCAATCAAACCGCCGTAAACAGCCATGATAAGCATTGATAACAGGATGATTACGAAATAACTTTTGCGGGTTTGAAAATTGAAAAGCAGGCTCAGCAAAACGGACAGAATGAAGAAAATGCCGAAATGCGCCAGTTTGTCCATAAGGCGAAATTCAAATTTGGGAATTTGATTGGTGGGCATTGTGCACAGGTAGAAAATCACGGCAGCCCAAACAATGCTCAGGAACAGAAGGAGATATGTCTTTTTTCCGAATACCATTACAATCCGTTTTGAGCCGGCAAAGGTAAGAAAATAAAATGTTTTTTTGTTAAAACGGCAGATTGATTCACCGACATTTTTTTTACAAATCTATTTTTTGCACCATTTCCCGGATCAGTTCCACCGTCCCGTCAATGCCGAACAGCGAAGTGTTGAGGCAAACGTCGTAGCCGCCGATGGAACCCCAGGTTTTGTTGGTGTAATAATTATAGTAGGCGGCGCGTTTTTTGTCGGTATTTTCCAGTATGTCACGCGCTTTCTCTGCCGGCACATTTTTTGTTTCCATGATTTTCCGGATGCGGTCGCTTTCGTTTGCCGACAGGAAAATCCGGAAGAGATCCTTGCGTTCGCGCAGGATGTAATCCGCACAGCGACCGATGAATATGCAGGATTTCGTTTCGGCAAGATTGCGGATTACGTCGCTCTGGATTTTGAAAAAAGTGTCGTTCGAGAACCATCCGCCGCCAATCATGCTGTCCACAAAAAGCGGAAATCGCGTGTTCAGCAAACCGGCGGGAAGTCCTTTGCGCGTGTGTTCGTCCGCCTCTTCAAACAGTTTTTCGCTCAGACCGCTTTCTTTGGCGGCTATCGCAATGAGTTCCTTGTCGTAATACGCGATGCCCAGTTTTTCGGACAGTTTTTTGCCAATATCGCGTCCACCGCTGCCCAACTGGCGTCCTATCGTTATAATCATATCTGTTGTTGTTTAAATTTACGCAATTGAGTAACAATCATCGTCGCTGCCACGGCGGCAGAAATGCAGTCGGCGATAGGCATGCTCACCCATACGCCCGTTACGTCGAAATATCTCGGCAATATGATCAGGCAGGGAATCAGAATCAATACCTGACGGGTGAGCGAAAGGAAGATGGCTTTGCCTGCCATGCCCATGCTTTGGAAAAAGTTTGTAATCACGATTTGCGCCCCGACGATGGGGAAGAACATCAGCATGATTTTCAAGCCGTAAGCGGAAAGTGCAACCAGTTCTTCGTCGGTCGTAAAAATCCTTGCCACCTGCATGGGGAAAAATTCACCGATGATGAAGGCGACGGTCGTAATAACAGTCGCAAAAATCATGGTCAGTTTCAAAACTTCCTGCACCCTGCCCATCTGCTTGGCGCCGTAGTTGTAGCCCACAATCGGCTGCATACCCTGGTTAAGACCCATTGCAATCATTACGACAAGGAAAGCGATGCGGTTTGCAATGCCGTAGGCACCGATAGCCAGGTCGCCGCCGTATTTCTTGAATGCGTTATTGATGATGATACCGATCACGCTGGCGGCGAGATTCATCAGGAAAGGCGACAAACCGATATACAGTATATCCTTGACAATCCGCAGGTCGAGTTTGAAAGTCTTTTTGTCGAAATGGAGCAGTTCGCTTTTGTTGCTGAATATTTTCATTTGCCAGATGAGCGACGCCAGTTGCGACAGCACGGTGGCAACAGCCGTTCCCCGAATCCCCCATTTGAAGACAAAGATGAATATCGGAGCCAGTATGGCATTGAGGATGACGGTGGTGATGGTCAGCATCATCGCCTTTTTGGGATGTCCCGAAGCGCGCAGCACGTTGTTCATCCCGAAATAAAGGTGCGTCACAATACTTCCCGACAGAATGACGGTCATAAACTCCCGTGCGTAAAAGATGGTCTGATCGCTTGCGCCGAAGAAATATAGAATCGGGTCTAAAAAAGTCAGGGACAGGATGGTGAATGTCAATCCGATAATGATACTCATAATGATGACGTTACCGAGGATGCGTTTTGCCGTGCCGTAATCTTTTTGTCCGATTCTGACGGAGACAAGCGTACTGGCGCCGACTCCCACAAGCGTGCCGAACGCCGCCATGATGTTCATAAACGGAAACGTGATGGTAAAACCCGAAATTGCCATAGCCCCGACGCCCTGACCGATGAAAATGCTGTCCACCGTATTGTAGAGTGAAGTGGCGGACATGGCAATAATGGCAGGCATCGCGTATTGCCTCAGCAACTTGCTGACTTTTTCCGTACCGAGTTCGGTAGGTACATATTGAGACATGCTACAACTTTTTGAGTTCTTCTTCGGCTGCTTTTTTCAGGTGGGGTTCTTTTTTCAAATCCACGGCGGCAATCGTCTGTTCAAAATATTTTTTGGCTTTCAATTTGTCTCCTTTTATTTTGTAAATGTACGCCAGATTATACAGCAGGAACGCATTGCGGGGATTGATTTTTTCCGCATTTTTCAGCGCTTCCAGCGATTTGTCATATTCCTTGCGCATGATGTGCAGCATGGAAAGGTTCATCCAACTTTGCTCGTATTCGGGATATTGCTTGATCATGTATTCCGAAATCCGCCGGATGTTGTTAAAAAGCGTCGTGTCTTCCTGTGCAAAAAGTATTTCTTGAAAGTCCTGCACGGCGCCTTCCATCACGATGTCCGGCGATTCGAGCAGCCGGAAATCTTCGCTTTTCCAGTTGTTGCCGATTTTTTTCGAATAGTCAATCAGCAGAATCGTTTCGTCCGTCAATTTGTCAAACTCCTTCAATTTTGAAAGCAGGTAAATCTTCACCACACGCATGTCAAAGCGGGTAGGATACATGTTGATGCCCTCCGAAATGTATGAAAGGGCGGAATCGGCATACGTCCTGTCATAGTGGAGCGTATCCTTTTCTAAACTCTTGACAGTGTAGTAGTTAAAATAGGCGGGATACAGTTCGGGGTCGTTTCTGTCTTCAAAATCCCAGTCCCTCAAAATTTCAGCCGCGTCCGTCATGTTTTTCTCCGCGAGCGCCCGCCTGAAAACATCCTTAAAAGTTTGTGCTTCAAGTCCGTAGAAAATCAAACTTGCCAATGCCATTAAAACCGTTTTTCTAATCATCGTTCTGAATTTTTCTGTTTTACAACGGCAAAGGTACGGATTTTTGCTTATTGTGCAAAAAAAATGACAGGATAGTTTCAACTGCTGAATATTCCGCTCCGCTCGCGCCGGTTTGCAATCGGCGCGAGCGGGGGGAATCAATAAAGTATAAAACGCAAGTTGAATTATTTAATATGAATGTCCGTATAAGAACCTAAAAAATTATGCAATACAATGATTGATGTTTCATTGATCTGTCCCGTAGGGTGGGGTGTAAAAAATGAGGGTTTGAAAAATTTGAAAATGTGTTCTAAAAATTGAATAACGTTGACATCAATGTCCCGTTAGGGACAGGATATTGGTAGAAAACATGTCACACACAACGGGCGTGCCGTTAGGTACGCGATATGAAAAAAATCAACCTGTTGCGTACCTGACGGCACGCC
>JAITMT010000403.1 GCA_031277235.1 Tannerella sp. | reverse complement strand
CGGCTTTTGACAGAACGCCAATCCGCGAATTACTTACCGATTTTAAATCAAACCAAAATGTCAAAGAACTTCAATATACTCTTTTTGATAATTGTTAAAAATTAACGCAACGGCAATAATGTCAAGACATTTTTTAATGTGAATAAATTGCTACAAATTTACAACATTTTTTTCATAAAACAAAAAAATACGATTTTTTCATGAAATTTCCTGGCTGTTACGTATATAAAATTAAAAAAAGGAATTAAATTACATATTATCAGTAATTTACAAAAAAATGTTTTACAATACATTTCTATTCACCCTCATCTTATTTTTTATAATTATAACCGTCACTTACACCATTTTCCATATTGCCGTAAAAAAAATACACAGGTAGCAATTATGCGTTAGAGCCTTCTGTAGAACTTCTGTCCGGATTTTTATCCGTGTGTTTTGGAATTACCATTTTCTCCGTATCTTTGCAGTCCGTTATAAATTTAATAAATTGAATTTCTGATGAACAAATTACTGTTTGAAATAGAAAAAGGCACCAAAGAGGCGCTGATCAAGAAAAAAATTATTCTGTACGTCATCCAAAATGGCGACAGCGCCATCGCCGAACTGGCGAAAGCCATTGATTTAAGCGTCCCCACGACCACAAAAATCATCAATGACATGTGTGCCAACGGCAGCATTGAAGAATATGGGAAACTGGAAACCAGCAGCGGACGTCCTCCAAGCCTCTACGGATTAAGTCCCGACGCCGCATATTTTATTGGCGTGGATATCAAGCAGTTCGGCGTAAATATTGCCCTTATCAACTTCAAGGGCGACATGATGGATTCGTTAATGGACGTCCCCTACGTATTGAAAAATTCGCCCGAAGCGCTTGACAAATTGGTCGTGATTATCCGCGAATTCATTGATAAACTGACCATTGACAAAACCAAAATCCTGAATATCGCCATCAACATTTCGGGGCGCGTCAATTCCGAATCGGGTTACAGTTACAGTCTTTTCTATTTTGAAGAACGTCCGCTCGCCGATATTCTGTGCGAAAGACTGGGCTACCGCGTAACCATTGACAACGACACGCGGGCGATGACCTACGGAGAATACGTCGCCGGTCGCGTAACAAAGGAAAAAGACGTTATCTTCGTGAATATCAGTTGGGGACTGGCTATCGGCATCATCATTGACGGCAATATTTACAGGGGCAAATCCGGCTTTTCGGGCGAATTTGGACACGTGCACAGTTTCGACAACGAACTTCTGTGCCATTGCGGGAAAAAAGGCTGTCTCGAAACCGAAGTTTCAGGCTCCGCGATGCACCGCCGCCTCATGGAAAGATTGCAGGAAGGCGCCTCTTCCCTGCTTTCCAAAAAATTTGCCAAAAACGAACAGATTACCATGAACGACATCGTGCAGGCTGTTAATAAAGAGGATGTTCTCTGCATTGACCTCGTGGAAGACGTCGGCAGAAAACTCGGCGAGCATCTTGCCGGCATCATCAATATTTTCAATCCGGAAATGGTTATTATCGGTGGAACGCTCTCTCTCACAGGAGATTATATCATGCAACCGATTGTCACCTCCATCCGCAAATATTCCCTGAACCTCGTCAACAAGGATTCTGTCATCACCACCGCCAAACTGAAGGAAAAAACGGGAATTATCGGAGCGTGCATGATTTCCCGTCTGAGGATTTTTGAGAATTAAGTATTGAAAATAAATAACTTATAACTGTTTGAATGATGAATCTTTTTAATTGACAATTGACAATGGGGAGAGTTTAGTGTGTAGTTTTTAGAGTGTAGAGTGTAGTTTTTTAATTGACAATTGACAATGGGGGAGCAGGCGAAATTCCCCTCCTCGGAGGGGTGGCGCGGAGCGACGGGATGGTTCCGCTTTTTTTGTCTGAACCGGGATTTTTTCAAGATTTTCAAGATTTGCAAGATTGGTTTTTGAATCCTGCAAATCTTATTCATCCTGTTCAAATCGTGGTTCAAGACCGTTTTGTTCGCCTTGTCATGTCGAAAGTAGTCAAGATATCTGAAATCAAGAGATTTCCCGACTTCGCTCGAAATGACAGGGAAAATCGCCGCTTCGAGGATTTGAAAATTCGAGAATTTGAAGATTCCTTGTGTCTTTATTGTTTCTTTTTATAGAGTTTTTTTCTGATTTCTGCGGTCGTTATGAAAATTTTATATCCCTTGGCTTCTACTCCTGCGATCAATTGTTTGTCGGAAGTCCACAGTTTATATTTTTTATAGAGATGGAGGGCAACGAAATAAATATCGTCAATATCAATATTTTCCACTATGCTGAAAGCTTCAATGATATATTTTTGCGGAATTTCTTTCGTGTCAATCACCTTTATCCGTTTCTGAAACATTTTGATCCTTTCAGACAATTCCTTTTTGCTCAATGAAGTCTTTTCTGCTATTTTATTGAGATGATTATAAACTTCTTCAAATAAATAACCCGGCGCCAAAAACTGCAAATTGCTTTTTGCCGAAAAAATACTCGCAACAACTCCGTTGGGAGAAATTAAGGCGCTGAAAATGATATTACTGTCTGTAATTACAATCATGTCCCAATTAAATCCATGAGCATTCTTCTGGATATGTTCCGATTCACTTCCTTTGAAAGTTCCTTAATCAGTTGTTGCTTTTTCCACTGCGTAAGTTTGGGCTTGTTTTCCTTACTTGCAACGTCCTTTTGAGTTGTCTTTTTATTTTTTACTTCCATCCCTTCAAATTTTTTGCAAAGTTACGAAAAAAAGCGTTACTTTTGCGCCATTTCAATCAAAAAAAGAGAAAAAATATGTCGGAAAAAAGAGTAAGAGTGCGCTTTGCCCCCAGCCCTACGGGACCGTTGCATATCGGCGGCGTTCGAACGGCTTTATATAACTATCTATTTGCTAAACAGCACAATGGCGATTTTATTCTTCGCATCGAAGACACGGATTCGGCGCGTTTTGTGCCGGGTGCGGAGGAGTATATCATCGAATCTTTCAAATGGCTCGGACTTCTTTTTGACGAAGGCGTCGGATTCGGCGGAGATTTCGGTCCCTATCGCCAAAGCGAAAGAAAGGATATTTATAGGCAATACGTTGATTATCTGCTGAATAAAAAACTTGCATACATTGCCTTTGACAGCGCGGAAGAGTTGGACGGAAAACGGGCAGAAATCCCTAATTTTCAGTATGATGCTTCAACAAGAATGACGATGCGCAATTCCCTGACCTTGCCGCAGGAAGAAGTTGAAAAGTTGATTGCCGCAGGCGAACGTTTTGTGGTGCGTATCAAAATCGAACCGAACGAAGATGTGCACGTTCAGGATTTGATTCGAGGCGATGTAGTTATAAATTCCTCTATATTAGATGATAAAGTG
>JAITMT010000362.1 GCA_031277235.1 Tannerella sp. | reverse complement strand
CGATATGTGTAAAACTTCCTTCTTCGCGATTGTAAATGCTTAATCCGGAGAGAGTTCCCACCCACATCGTGTTTTGCCTGTCTTTATGCAGTGCGAAGATGCTGTAATGCCTGATGGAGTTTGGGTCTTCCGCAGGCACATAAGTTGTCAGGCTGCCCGTTCTCAAATTATATCGGTTCAGTCCTTTTGAGAAAGTGCCCACCCATAAATAGTCGCCGTCTGCCAGCAAAGCGTGGATATTGGTGTGCAATGAGCTTAAAGTTGCCGATATTGGAAGAAATGCGGCAGTGTTTGGGTCGAACAGATTAAGACCATTGTCCTCCGTTCCAATCCAAATATTGCCGTCCGGTGCGGAATGAAACTCTCTCACTCTCAATCCTCTGATGCTGTTCAGGTATGGAATGGGATAAAACAGTTCGAATTTATTGAACTGCATCGAAAAGTAGTCAACTCCTCCGAAATACGAGCCTACCCAGATGCCTCCGTCTCTATCCTTGTAGATGCTGTATATTGCATTGTCTGACAGCGAAGTGGTGATGAAGGCATTGTGTCGCAGGTTTACAACATCTCCGTTTCGTGTGTTCAATATGTGTATCCCCGACTCTGTGCCTACCCATATCGTCTGATTGTCAATTCTTTTCCATGTTCGCGCAAAAATGGAATTACCGGCAGCGTCTCTGTCCAGCAAAATTCGATGCGTTCGGTTTATTGTATTGATGCTGATAAGTCCTTGGCGGGAAGTTGCAATAAGCAACTGATTGTAGTCATCGAAAGCGATACGGTGAACTTCGCCCAATTCATAAAGAAAATTCGGATTGTCATTTAATTGAAATTCCGACATTTGTCCTGTCATTTTGTCAATTCGGAGCGGGGGCAAGCCATAGGGAAAAACCCACACATCATTGTTGATTCCGACTCCCAAGCTAATCATTCTCAGTCCGCTCGGCAGGGTTGCAACAGGATGAAACGCTAAACTTTCATTTTGAAAGTTATAGTGAAGAACGCCTTTTCCCTCAACCGAAATCCAGATATCTCCGGCGTTATCCTGTATCAGGTCGCTAATCAATCCGTCAAAATTCTCGCCGGTATCGGTGGTAAGATAGAAGCGGGTAAATTTCTCATTTCGAGGGCTGTATATGTAGATGCCATTTTCTGTTGCTACCCAAATATTTTCATTTTTATCCTGCAAAATATGGTGAAATACATTGCCCTGCAAATCCTCATCGGGAGAAAATCTAAAAATCTTAAATGACGTTCCGTCAAACCTGTTTAAGCCGTCTTTTGTGCCGAACCACATAAAACCGAGATTGTCTTGAAGGATACAAAGCACCGTGTTTTGAGAGAGTCCGTTGTTGATGTTATAGTTTCTGAAAGAGTAGCGGGAATGTGAAAACAGGCTTACATTGACGAATGTAAACAGGATAAGCAGCAAAACGAAGCGTATGTATAAAATGCTATTATTCATTGAGTTAAATGAGTTAGAAGCTCAAAATAAGATGCCGGATAAAAAAATAATCTTACTTTTCGATACTGCAAAGATATATATTTCTGTTCAGTTTTGCAAATTTGAGGTGCTGATACGCAAAACAGAAACAATCGGAGAAAAGAAAACTTTTGAGCGATTTTTTTGTGGATTTTAGAATCGCTTTTGGCTCTTTTAAAAATACAAAAAAAGAGAAAACTCACAAACGGAATTCTCTCTTAAAAAAGAAATAATTATGACAAATTAAAACCTTCTTCTGTTTTCTGTCAAGCCTATTTCACCTTATCCACAATCGCCTTGAATGCTTCCGGGTGGTTCATCGCCAAATCGGCAAGCACCTTGCGGTTGATGTTGATTTCGGCTTTGTGCAACGCGCCCATCAGGCGGGAGTACGACATTCCGTGCTCGCGCGCACCGGCATTGATACGCTGAATCCACAATGCGCGGAAAGTGCGTTTTTTGTTTTTTCTATCACGATAGGCGTAGGTAAGACCTTTTTCCCACGTGTTTTTGGCTACCGTCCACACATTTTTGCGCGCACCGATGTAGCCTTTTGTTAGTTTCAGAATTTTTTTTCTGCGGTTGCGCGAGGCAACGTGATTAACTGACCTTGGCATAATGTTACTTGTTTTTTTTGAATGATAGCGTTCCTTACGCTTCGCGAAAAGAATCTTTGGGGCTTACATTCTGTTAATAAATTTTTTGCTTAAACTCCTGCATTCGTGCGAATTACTTCAAAGCTAAAAGGATTTTGATGTTATTCTCGTCCGATTTGTGAACAAGTCCCGTTTTCGTCAAATTTCTTTTCCTTTTGGTGGACTTTTTCGTCAAAATATGGCTTTTGAACGCGTGTTTACGCTTAATTTTTCCTGTTCCGGTAAGGGCAAACCTCTTTTTGGCACCGGAATTAGTCTTCATTTTTGGCATTTTGCTACTCCATTTGTTGTTTATAATTCTACCTAAAATCGCTCCTACGAGCGAAAAAGTGCGCAAAGGTAATACTTTTATTTGAATTGGCAAAATAGAAATGGGATAAAATTTTCGGGGTAGTGTTTTTTTGGCAAAAATGGTCGTTTTTTCTCACTCCCCCGCAAACTCCCCAAGTCTCAAATTTGGAGTATTTTGGTTTTTATTTCTCTTTTCTTTCATTTTGTTTGTTTTTATATTTTCAACCCGGATTCCGCATTAAAACATTTCTTTTGCAAGCACCGTAGGTGCTTCGTGTTTATAGCCCCGTACAAGCCTTGTCCTG
>JAITMT010000276.1 GCA_031277235.1 Tannerella sp. | reverse complement strand
TCAATTACTGTCGCGAGTGTCACAATATTTGCGACACGGAGTTGTGCGGCATCTGTTCCGACAGGTCGCGCGACCATTCGTTGATTTGTGTGGTTGAAAATGTGAAAGAGGTGATGGCGATAGAAAATACGTCGCAGTTTCACGGCGTTTACCACGTGTTGGGCGGTATTATTTCGCCCATTGACGGTATTGGACCTGCTGATCTTGAAATAGATAGCCTTGTGGAACGCGCCGCATCGGGCGAAGTGCAGGAAATCATTCTGGCGTTGCGTACCACGATGGAGGGCGACACGACAAACTTTTTCCTGCACCGGAAATTATCGCCTTACGACGTGAAAATAAGCGTAATAGCGCGGGGAATCTCCATCGGAGACGAAATTGAATATACGGACGAGGTAACACTCGGTCGCTCCATCCTTAATCGTATAGATTTCAATGATTTAATAAAACAGTGAGCGGATTATGTTGTTGGAAAGTAAAAATATAAGATTGCGGGCTGTGGAGCCGGAGGATCTGGAATTTTTCTACAAATGGGAAAACAGTACCTCCATGTGGCACATAGCCAATACGTTAGCGCCTTATTCGCGTTACGAATTGAAACGGTACATTGCTGCGTCGAACAGTATTTACGAGTCTAAGCAGCAGCGTTTTATGATTGATTTTAAGCCGGAGGAGAAAACGGTCGGAACGATTGACTTGTATGATTTTGACCCGCACAACAATCGGGCGGCGGTAGGCGTTTTTGTGGAAGAAAGTTTTCAAAAGAGAGGCTTGGCAAAGGAATCACTCTTATTACTAAATGATTACGCAATTCAATTTCTGGGAATCCATCAACTGTACGCCTATATTCTCAAAAGCAATCAACGCAGTTTCAGGCTGTTTCAGCGTTGCGGATTCCGAACGAAAGGCACTTTAACCGACTGGAACAAAACGGTTTTTGGCTATGAAGACGTGCGGATCGTCAGTTTAGTGTCGGGTCTTTCGGATAATTTAACCACGTAAGATACTCTCCACCAATATTTTGGACACATTCTGTCCAGAAAGATTCGTCCTCCGAATGCAATATTCTTGCATCGGACGCTTCGCCAATCAGCCACGAATTTTCATTGATCTCTCTACTCAATTGATTTTCAGACCATCCGGAGTATCCGATGAAGAATTTTACACGGTCGTTCAGCGGTTTTCCGCTCCGAAGGTGGTACATCAGTTTTTCCAGATCGCCATCCAAATACAGATTATCAGTGATTTGTTCGCTATTTTCGGTTAACGAGTCGAGGGAATGAATGAAAAACAGACGGTTCGACGCTACGGGACCGCCCAGATAAACAGGAATTTTGGGTACGTCTTTCAGTTCTTCAAAAAAATCATTGACATGGAGCAACATCCTGTGATTCAGCACAAAACCCATGGAACCGAGTTTGTTGTGACTGACAAGCAACACCACGGAACGCTGAAAATAGACGTCCCGCAAAAACGGCTCCGCAATCAGGATTTTCCCTTTGGCAGGAGCCGCTTGATTGTGTTTTATTTTAAAATAATCTTTCACTGCATACTGAACAGAAAAGTCTTTTCAAACATCTCGTTACTTCAACAGTTTATCAATTTTGTCCCAATTTACAACATTCCAGAATGCCGCCGCATAAGCCGCTCTTTTGGACTGATATTTCAGATAATAAGCGTGTTCCCAAACATCGAGCGCGAGAATGGGGGCGCCTTGCGGTTCGACGACTGGCATCAGCGGATTATCCTGATTGGGCGTAGAAATGATTTTCAGTTTCCCGTCGGGCAGTTGAATCAGCCAAGCCCAGCCTGAACCAAAGCGTCCTACAGCCGCTTTTTCAAACTCCGCCTTGAAATTGTCCACGCTACCGAAGTTGTCCACCAGCGCTTTTTCGGTTTTTGCCGACATCGCGGTTGTTCCGGCAGGTGCGAGCGACGTCCAGAAAAAACTGTGATTGTAATGCCCGCCGCCGTTGTTGCGAACGACTGTCCGAATCGCTTCCGGAAGATTGTTCACATTGTTCAAAAGCCAATCCAAACTCTTGTCTTTCAAATCGTTCTGATCTTTTAGGGCAGTATTTACATTGTTTACGTATGCTGCGTGGTGCGTGTCGTGGTGGATACGCATCGTAACGCTGTCAATATAAGGCTCTAACGCATCGTTGGCGTAGGGGAGGGGCGGGAGTGTAAACTGTGCATTTGCCGAGCCCAGGCAAACCAAAACCATACCCCACATTAATAATGTCTTCTTCATTTTTTTATATTTTATAAATTCGGGTGCAAAAATAGGAAAAATATCGGAACTGTATGGAAAAATAACATTTCTTTATATGATTTAATAAAAATTAACAGTGCGGCGTCAAAAAACTATGCTTGCAGTGTCGAGAATTCTAAAATTCCAAGTCGCAATGGATTTGCAATCCATTACAGAATTAATAGGAGGATTTGAAATCCTGATAATAGAATTCTGCGGATTGCAAATTTGCAGGGACGGGAAGCGAAGTTGGTAAATTTCTTTTCTATCACTTCCGTGTTGTCCATATCTTCCTTATTTTTTTCTATTTCGTTGTTTCGCTGTACTGCCGTCCGCTTGCACTTAATATCCTGGAAGTTTCTAATGCGTTTAGCTGGAAGATTCCAAACATATAAAAGTTGGGTTCAGAATATTGAAAAAGTCTTGTTTCTTGAAACAAATTGGAAGTTTGTAAAGCATCCAATCGGGAAGTTTTGGAAACATAGACCATATACTGATTTTTCGTATATTGATTTTCTGCCCCAATTGTACAATTATTTTGCGCCGCCAACTCTTGTAATTGTTCGTAAGTTGTTGTTGCTTTCAATTTAACTGTTATCTCATCTGTAAATCCTGTAAGATCTTGTTCTCTTTGACTATTAGATGGTTTGTACAAATACGATACCGAAATAACTTCTGCTCTTGCTTTGAAAGACTCAATGATCGTTGAGGGTATTGGCTTTCCGTCTTTGGTTTCAAGAGCCGCAACACGTAACACATAATTTTCCGGAAATTCTTCATAATTTGCCCCCGCCATTGGTTGCAAGGAGGAATTACTGTTTAGAATAGCAAGTATTTGTTCTTTATTGGCATCTTGTGTAAATTTAAGCAACATTTTATCCGTTACTTGTTGTAAATACAATTTCACATCGTAGAAGTAGTAGTAAAACGGTGTCTGTTTCTGTGGCGGAAGAGGCAATCCGCCATTGATATGAAAGAGCGGCGAAGAAAAATCAAAAAGTCCTGTTTCATAGAACAGTTTTGACATCTGTATTGCATTAAGTTCGGAAGTTTTAGAAACATGCAAATTATATTGATTTTCTACAAATTGGTCTTTTCCGCTTACTGTGCAATCATTTTGTTTTGCTAATGTTTGCAGTTGCTCAAGAGTGGTCGTGTTTTTCAATTTAACGGCAAACTCATCCGTACGTGCTCCTTCTGTTACAAAGTATGTTCCTTCGTAAAGTTCAGAATTAAACAAGTACCGATACATGTACGATACCGAAACAATTTCCGGCATTGCCTTGTAAAATTCAATGGTAGCCAAAGGTATTGGCTTTTCGTCATTGGCAATAAGAAGAAAATAAGGCGTTCTCTCTGTCCAAAAAGCAACAGACACAAAAAAAGCGGAGTCTTCAAGTAGAGGTCTTATTTGAGACCAATGAATATCCGGTACAGATTTTAAAAGCAATTTTTCTCTGTTTTGCTGGAAAAAAATCTTTTCATCAAAATAATAGAAAAAATTGTCTTCTTTTTCAAGACCTTCAATAACGGGATTTACTTCTTCTCCCGGAAGGATTATTTCCTCTCCACGTTCCTCAAAATTCTGTTCGCCGCAGGAAAAAAGTCCTGACAATATCAGTAAAAACATACCGAATTTCAAAACAAGTGTCTTCATATCTATCTGTATTTTATTTTTTTCAACTTCATTTCAATTTGTTTAACGTTCATTTTTCTCGTTTATCGCCACATATACCATAATATTCAATATGTTTCCTGGTGCAAAGATAATAAAAAAACTAATTGACGCTCCTTTGGTAGAAGAAAAATTTTCAATTCGTTTCAAATCTGTACGCGCTGCCGCCGTTGCGCCAAACCGCCAGTTAGGTACTGGCATTATATCCCCTCCATGCTTCCATATCCTTGATTAAAAGTCGCCCCAATCACAAATTCATATGTCATAAATTTTTCTATCCACTCACTTTCCTTTCCATCAGGGACTTCAAAATCAATCATAAACCAAGCCTGATGGGTATTACCTTCAAAAAATTCGTAATCATTCATGAATTTTAACCAATCTGCTTGATAGTCTTTATTTTCCATATTACTCATTGTAACATCAATAACAATGTAGTTGTCTATATGATCACTGCTAAAAAGATAATTTGCTGCCCATATGTCCATGCGATTATTTAAAACATATCCATGTACTCCGCTAAAATAGGATTTTGCATTCAGTATGTCTAAAATGTCCCCTAATCTGTCTGCCGGCATAGTTGAAAGATAGCCTCGACCTGAACCGGCTCTATGGATATTCAACACTTTGCGGTCAAATAGGTTGATAAAATCGAATATATCACGAATCGTTGTTGTTTCGGATTTAAAAGACACTCTGACTTCTTTGGGTTTTGTGTATGAATAGTTTATTGCTCGTAATGGTTTGTGATACTCGCCAAAGAAACTTAATGCTAATTCTCTCGTCATTCCATGATCGTCAAGTAGAATTGAGATGTGACCGTATCTTCCCGGCTGGCACATTATCATGCAATCTCTGTCAGTCCACACACCTTCAAGTTTTGCACTAATTACGCAAGGTTGCGAATTCAACCAATCTGTCAATGACTGCAATTTTTGCTCATCGCTCATACTTTCCGGCAAAGTTCTCAAATATTCGTTAATTATGGGTGCAGTTTTGTGGAAATTTTCCAAATCAGCCAGCAAACAAAATTCCTTGTTGAGAAAATCAAATTTTTCCTCATTGTCGCATCCAACGACCACAAACAATATAAGCAATATGCTCCAAATTATATTGACTTTCTTTGTATTCATTGCTTTATAAATTTCATGTTCATATTTTTTCTGTTTTTCGATACTGTTCGTTTTTCTGTTGTGCCGTCGTCCGCTTGCGTACAACATGCGAATTACGCATCAATCTTACACCGCAATCTTCGCAATAATCTTGCGGATAGCGCCTTTTCCGATGGCGGGAGCGTGTCCGTCTTCGGGAAAGAAAATCGCAAACTGACCGGGCAGCAACATGCTGAACGAGGTTGGTTCGTCGTCCGAAAAAGCCACATCCTTTTCCGCGTCGTACGGCTGCAAAACGGTTTGCAGTTCGCTTTTCGCTTTCCAGCCTATTATTTCAGCGGCAGATATAGGCGTTTGAATATCAATGTATTGAATATGCGTTTCCAACTTGGCGTCTTTGGGTTCCTTGCCGGAGACGGTGGAGAAAGAGAAGAAAAGACGCGGATCGTCGGTCGTAACTTTGCCGTCTTCAATTGTACTGAAATCGGTATTCTTCAGAAAATCAAACGCTTTCCTGAAAAGCGGATGCAGGCTTTCGTATCTGCCCGAATTTTTTAAACTGTCCAATATCATACTTATTTTGGATTTTGAATTTTAGATTTTGGATTAGTGGATAATATCACACGCTGATTAATCTTTCAACCGGGAAATCATATTCCGCTAAAATCCACATTGTCAAAAAGTAACGAGGGAATGCGCCAACTGGAATCTTTCCGGGCGTCGTTGCCGAATGCCGCGAGATTGTTCCAAAGCGTTATCATGTTGCCGGTTACGTTCATTTCGTTGATTGGCTGCGCCAATTTGCCTTTTTCAATCAGGAAACCCTCGATTCCATACGAAAAATCGCCGGTCGTACCGTTGCAGTTTCCGCCATTGAAGCCGGTTACGAGGATTCCCTTATCAACCGCAGCAACGAGCGCATTCAAATCCTTGTCGCTCGGCGGCAGGGTCAGGATGGAGGGCGAACTGATGGTTTGCGGCACATCGAGTTTCTTACCGTGGTAAGTATCAATGAAATAGGTTTTCAGGATACCGGCGTCGAAAATATTTTGGTGTTTGGTGGCAACGCCCTCATTGTCAAAGTATCGCGCGCCCGACGACTTTATCAGATGCGGCTCGTCCACGATTGTAACGTTGGCATTGAACACTTTCTGATCCAATTTGTCCAGCAAAAATGAGTTTTTCTGCTGAATGGCAGCGCCATACATCGCGCCAATCACGGGCGATAAGAGTTGGCGCGAGTTCATGAAATCAACAACCATCTGCATTTTTCCGGAGTTGATTTTTGTTTGTCCCAACTTGCCGAGCGCCCGCTCCAGTGCACGTGTTCCGATGCCGTCCTTCTTCAAACCGTCGTAGAAAAGCGACGATTCGTACCAGTAACTTTCGGGACGCGCGTCGCCGTCGCCCTTGATGCTGGCGGAGCCGAACAGGGAATAGTAGGAACTCGACGAATGTCCTTCAAATCCGTTGCTGGTCAGATAATAACCGAAATTGTCGCCGTCGCTGTACGAAGAATTGGAAGAGATAACGCGCTCATTCTTACCCATTATCTCGTCGCAAACCTTCATTGCCAGCGCCACCTTATCGTCGGGGTTGATTTTCTCGAACGTGTTGTCATACAGTTCAAGGTCGGGTTTGTCGCCTTTGAAGTACAAAGCGGGGTCGGGTAGGGTACGCGCCTTATCCTCAGCCAGATAGCGCGTCGAATCAATCGCATTTTTGATAAACGATTCGAGTTCGCTTTTGTCGAGACGGTTGGTGGAATAGGAGCCGAATTTGCCGTCCACGAATATTTGGATGGATAAGCCGTTTTCAGAGGCTTGCGACAGCCGGTCAATCTTCATGTCGCGGATTTCAAACGATGTGTTTGAGTTGTTGTATAAACCGAGTCGCGCCGATTGGCAGCCGTTTTTCAGGGCATAATCCATCGCCCATTGCGCTGTTTTTTTCTGTTCTGTTGTTATCATTTTTGTATAAAATCTTAACTATTAACTAATGACTAATGACTAAAAGCCTATCAACTCTCTCCCCCCACCGTCAGTTTACTGACTAAGACAGAGGGCATTCCGAGCGAAACGGGGCATGACTGTCCGTCTTTGCCGCAAGTCCAGGAATTGGCGTCCATCAGGAAATTGGAACCTACCATCGTGATGTCAGCCAGCGCCTTAGGTCCGTTGCCGATGATGTTGATGTCCTTGATGGGTTGCGTCAGTTTACCGTCTTCAATCAGGTAGCCGTTTTTCACGTAGAAAGTGAAGTCTCCGGCGCCGATTTGCACCTGTCCGTTGGTGAAATTGGAGACGTAAACGCCGCTTTTCACGGCTGCAATCAGTTCTTCTTCTTCGCGATTGCCCGCTTCCATGTAGGTAACCCTCATACGCGGAATCGGCATGTTGCGGAACGATTCGCGTCGTCCGTTGCCTGTAGGGCTGATTCCGTAATGTTTCGCGCTGATGCGGTCGTGCAGATAACTTGATAAAACGCCGTCCTTGACGATATAGGTCTTTTGTCCTTCAACGCCCTCATCATCAATGTTTACGGCGCCGCGGCTGTTGGGAATCAAGCCGTCGTCCACGATATTGATGTTTTCGTTGCATACTTTTTTATGCAGTTTGTCGGAGAAAATGGAGGTGTTTTTGCGGTTGAAATCGGCTTCAAAAGCGTGTCCGATAGCCTCGTGGAGCAGGATTCCGGAGCCGCCCGCTCCCATGACGACCGGCATTTCACCGCCTTTGGGTTTGATGGAAGTAAAGAGGATGGAAGTCTTTTTAATTGCCTCACTGACAAGCGTATCCACGAGTTCGTCGTTCAAAAATTCCGTTCCCATGCGGTAGGCGCGCGAAGAGGAATTGCTTTCCGTTTTGCCGTTTTCCTGCATGATGCAGTTGGTTCCGAGGATGACCATCGGGCGGTAATCGTAGAAATATTGCCCGTCCGAATCGCAAAACATAATGTGCGACGTCGAGTCGTTGATCGAAGCCGAAACTTTGATGACACGCGGATCGGCGGCAAACATTTTCTCATTAATCTGCTGCAAATAAGGCATTTTATCCTTGACCGAAATTTTATCCCACGGCGTGCGTACATTGTATAAATTATTTTTGTACTTGATTTCGCTCAGATTGACGGCGCCTTTGGCGGGCGCTCCGTTGGCGATGCGCGCGGCTGTGCGTGCGGCTTTCAGCATCTCGTCGAGCGTAATGTTTTCCACATAAGCGTATCCGGTCTGGTCACCCGAAATGACGCGCACGCCCATCCCGTAGTCAATGTTGGAATAGGCGCGGTTTACTTCGCCGTCCAACAATCCGACGCTGTTGGAGAACGTGTGTTCAAAGAACAGGTCGGCATAGTCGCCACCTTTTTCCATGGCTGCGGCGAGCGCTTTTTTCAAATCGCCTTCCGTCACGCCGAAGTGATTCAGCCCAAAGTTCATGGACAGGTCGTCCCCGTTTACCTGATTGATCAATTGATTTCCCAACAATGAAGGGGCTGCAAGCGTTCCTAACATAGCCAGCCCTCCCGTTTTGATAAATTTTCTTCTGTCGTATCCCATAATGTTAATATCTTCATTTTTAATATATTATTTATTCATAAATCCTCTATAACTTAAATCTTCGTCCAAATCTTCCCAATGAATTCCTATATTATCAAATTCATAATTAGCCCGTTGAGCAGGAGACGCCTCTCGCAATTTGGAATATTCGGAAAAGAGTTCTCTGTAAACTTCTCCCTTATCTGTCCGGATATAAATGGCTTCATCATCAATCCATATTTTGGGTATTGTTGCTTTCATTTCGCTTATTTTTATTTCTGAAAAAAATCTTTCCAGTTTTTTATAATAATCTCTTTATTTTCTTCAATTACCATTTCTGCCAATTTCAATTCGTTGGATTTCAAACCTTGATTTTCCAATAAAAGAATTTCAGGAACAACTTGATAAATAGCAAATTCTTTAATTTTCCCTTTTCCTTTTATAACGTGGATGTGTACAGGTTCGTGGTCATTACTGAAAAATACAAATCTAAATCCAAAAAAAATAAAGATGGTCGGCATACTTTTTTATAAAAAATATGTGCAAAGGTAAAATTTTTTTTTCAAATGGAGACATTTTTGATGAAAAAACTTTTAAAATGAACGTGATAAAATGTGAATGAATATAAATGAAGTCTATTTTTATAAAATCTGTACTTTTGATAAAAAAATTCTTTTTATCTTGTAATTCATCATATCTCTATTTCAAATATCCGCGTTGCCGGAGGTCTTTTTCTATTTCTGCAATATTGTCGGGAATGTCGCCGTTTATCAACCAGTTCACATCAAGACCGTTACGTATGGCAACCTTCATCAGGGAAGGATTTTGGCCGAACAGACGACCTGCCGCTTCCAAATCATCCACAAAATCTATCAGGTAATCTTCGTGCATCTTTTTCAGCAAAACCATGATTTTAAATGTTTTTGCTGTCATATAAATGTTCAAAGTATAGGATCTATCCGGTGAAGCATTGAGAAACAGTTCGTTGTAAATTTGCAGAAACTTTTTCAGTACAAAAATCTGCAAATAAACTTCGCCATACTTGTCTTTTGTCGTTTTGACATGCTCGTTGACATATCCGCTTGCATCTCTCATGTACATTAACAAAATACCCGGCGTGGAATAGTGGTTACTCCTTTTATAAACGGAGATCCATTCCTCGATCTTTTTTTGCGCCTTTTCGCGTCTGTCCTCCCTGCTTTCATTGGCTAAAAGTTCGAAATACAGTTGATTAGCCAACTGTACATCTTTTTTCAACAGACGAAAAATCAGTTTGTCTTTTTCTTCCGGATGTAATTGGCTGATTGCTTCTTTCAATTCCTTGCTGATAGTCATATATCAATCTTTTGAAGTTAAATTCCGTCAATTCGTCATCATATCTTATTTCAACGGCGATAAAATCTCAAACAAAAATGTCGCCTTTTTTTGTAAAAAAATAATATTTATGCGGCAAAGGTACGAAAATAATAAAAAAGTCAGTATATTTGTGGTCTCGAATGTCAATAATTTATAAGTATATGGAAAATATAAACTGGTCGGAATTGCCTTTCGGTTACATGAAAACCG
>JAITMT010000253.1 GCA_031277235.1 Tannerella sp. | reverse complement strand
CTCAAGAAAATCTATCGCTGGGATGCTGACCGGCAGTCGCTCAGCCTGCTTGCCGACTATCCGTGGAAGCCTTTCACGCTTGCTACCGACACGAAAGACAACCTTTTAGTGATTTTCCGTTACGACCCGCAGCCCGGATACCTCATCAGCGGCGAGCAGGAAACCGTCCCCCAACTGCCCGACGACAATCCGATGTACAGCGGCTGGGGCAACGGCGGCTGGGCCGCCCGGGGTTATTCCGTCGACCCCGACAACCCCGACGAGACCTTCCGTCCGCTCCCGCGCATCGCCACGAAAGACGCCGCAAACGTCCGCCGCATCATCTACCCCGCCTCACGCTGGCGAGGCGATTTCGACAGGATCGTTGTCTCCATGCCCGACAACAGTTTCCTTGCACCCGACGGCGTGACGATTATCCCCGAAACGTACGATTTGGGTCGCTCGGCAGCGCTGTTTTCCATCACGCCCGGACAGCAGTCGCCCGTTTTCGTGGCACATGAAAACAACAAGACCACCGTCAGGCTCGACGTCAACGCCGACGGCTCGCTCACCAACGCCCGGGAAGCCTTCCCGCACGGACAGTACAGCAGCGTAACGGACAGCGACGGCAACGTTTACATCGCCGACGGCGAAATCTTCGTCTACGACCGTTCCGGCAAGGAAGTCAGGCGCATCCGCCTCGAAGAACGCCCCATCTCGCTGGCCATCGGCGGCAAGGATTTCAAGACGCTGTTCGCCACGACGACACGGTCGCTTTATGGGATTATTTTGAAATAAGGGGAGAAGCGACTCGCTCGCGCCGGTTTGTAACCGGTGCGTCCGCCGGCACGGATTGCAAATCCGCGCCGGCGGGAGGGGCGGATAATCGCAAGGGTTACTCCTGCAATGCTTTCGTCCCTTTTTCCGTTTATCCGTTCTCCCGTTCACACATTTTCCCCTTTTGGACGGGGAACAACTGTTGTCCAATTTCTTTTCAGAATAAAAAAATAATGAGAGATTTTCAAGAATTTTTCGTACATTTGCATCGTAAAATAAAAGATTGGAAGCAATGAATAGAATATTAATTACGAAAATAACAGGACATTCCGAAACAGCAACCGTCAATGTCCCGTCGCAAAAAGAGATGAAAAACAGAGCAGCGGACTTGAAAAACAAGACGTGCCGGAAATGATAACATCATGAACCGAAAAGATTTTTTACAAAAAACAATATTGGGATTTGCAGCCATGAGTACAATTAACAGTCTGAAAACCTTTGCGGACACGCTTCCCGAACAGGAAAAGCGGATGCCTGTGCTGTTTACTTCGCACGGCAATCCGATGGACATTCCGCTCTCGCGGGAGCAGCGTCCGTTTTGGAATGCCTTGTTTGAACTGGGCAAGGATTTGCGGAAAAGTTATGACCTGAAAGCGGCGCTGGTAGTCTCGGCTCACTGGTGCACGCGGGGTACGTTTGTTAATATCTCACCCAAACAGGAGCAAATATATGATTACTATGGTTTTCCCGAAAATTATTACAAGGTTTACTATCATGCCGGCGGCTCGCCCGAAACGGCGCACGAAGTGAAGAAGATGGTTCCGTCGGTTACCGAAACAGCCGACTGGGGCTTGGATCACGGTGCGTGGCCTATGCTTATGCACCTGTTTCCGAATGCCGATATTCCTGTTTTTCAGTTGAGTATTGATTATTATGCAAAGCCTGAATATCATTATGAGTTGGGTAAACAACTCAAAGCGTTGCGCGAAAAAGGCGTATTGATGATCGGCAGCGGCTCGCTCATTCACAACCTGAAACTTGCCATGCAAAAGATGCAAACGGGCGACATGACACCTTACGGATGGGAAGCGGAATATGACTTGTGGATTAAACAACAAATCAATGAAAGAAATTTTGCCAACATCCTCAACTACGAAAACAGTCACAAACTTGGGAAACTGGCTGCACCCACGCCCGACCATTACGTGCCCATTCTTTACAGCCTGGGACTGACGGACAGCAAGGACGATATCCGCTTTTTCTACGAAGACCCGCCCGCGCTGCCCGCATTTAGCGAAAGAAGTTTTATTACGGGATAAATTGAATATAAAAAATATCATAATTTACAGATTATAAACAATTAAATTTTTAAAACAATGGCAACTGTAAACATTTATTTGAATTTCAACGGGAATTGCGAAGAAGCATTCAACTTCTACAAATCCGTCTTCGGCGGTGAAATCATCTACATCGGTTATTATCGCGATATGCCTCAAAGCGAAGGACATCAGATTCCCGAATCGGAAAAAAACAAGGTGATGCACGTCGGCATGTCCATTGGCGACTCCATGATGATGGGCAGCGACACCGGTGGCGAATGGGCACCCGCGTACAATCCCGGCAATAACTTTGCGATCTCCATCTCGGCAGAAAACAGGGAAGAAGCCGACCGGATTTTCGGGGCGCTTGCCGTCGGCGGACAGGTCACGATGCCGATGGAAGTCACCTTCTGGGGCGAATACTTCGGCATGTTAACCGACCGCTTCGGCATCAACTGGATGATGAGCTTCAGGGTGGAGGAAAAGAAGTGAAAAAAAATAAAAAACGAACAAAATGAGTACACAACAAGTAAAAGCATTCGGCACGGAAGCCGCCGATTTGGATTTGCAGCCAATGAAAATTCCGAGACGGAGCGTAACTCCGAACGATGTAGAAATTGAAATCCTTTACTGCGGCGTTTGCCACAGCGATTTGCACACGGCAAGAAGCGATTGGGACGGGACGATTTATCCCGTAGTTCCGGGACACGAAATCGTGGGAAAAGTTACAAGAATAGGCGACCAGGTTACCAAATACAAGGTCGGCGACACGGTGGCGGTAGGCTGCATGGTTGATTCCTGTCGGAGTTGCGAGTGCTGCAAGGACGATTTGGAACAGTACTGCGATGATATGGTACTGACCTACAACGGGCACGACAAACACTTGAACATGCACACTTTCGGCGGATATTCCGAAAAAGTCGTCGTGGATGAACATTTTGTGCTGAAAGTACCCGAAAACCTGGACTTGGCTGCGGTTGCTCCCGTGCTTTGTGCCGGAATCACGACGTGGTCGCCCTTGAGGCACTGGAAAGTCGGAGCCGATTCCAAAATAGCCGTAGTGGGCTTGGGCGGACTCGGACACATGGCTATCAAACTTGCCAAAGGCTTGGGCGCCAACGTTACGCTGCTTTCGAGAAGCACCGGTAAAATCAGCGATGCGAAAGCCCTGGGTTGCGATGCTGTCATCATTTCCACCGACGAACAGCAGATGAAGTCCGTTCGCGGAAAATTTGAAGTCATCATTGATACCGTTCCTTACGTCCACGATTTGAATCCCTACATTGCAACGCTTCACCACAGCGGAACGCTGGTTCTGGTCGGCTATCTCGGTCCGCTGGAGCCGATCTTGCAAACAGCGCCCATGGTAACGAAACGCAAAGCGATTTCAGGGTCGCTGATCGGAGGAATTGCCGAAACACAGGAATTGCTGGATTTCTGCGGCGAGAAAGGCATCGTTTCCGACATTGAAATCATCAAGATTCAGGACATCAACAAGGCGTATGAACGGATGCTGAAAAGCGATGTGAAATACCGCTTTGTGATTGATATGGCGTCGCTGAAGGGATAGTTTTTGCAAAATAATTTTAGTGGAGTATTCCTCAATTGCAACAGGGATACTCCATATCATTTCGGGTCTTGTATCGGGAAAAGAAGTTTGTCGAGAAAGACATGCTAAGGTTTTGGCATGGTTTTTGACAAAGGAACACTATTGAAAAACTGTTACAAATATGAAAATCCAAGAAAATATTAAAAAACGAGTATCTGTTCGTACCTATACGGGCGAACCGCTGGGCGAAGAGCATACTGCTCTCATTAAACAGTATATCAGTCAATTGCAGGCGCCTTTCGGTATAAGTGCAAGAGCAGAACTGATAAGCGTACAGTCTGATGGAAAACCCATAAAATTAGGAACTTATGGATGGATTAAAGGAGCAGGCGAGTTTCTGGTAATGATTTATGAAGATGCGCCGTTTGCCGAAACGGCTGCCGCGTATATGTTCGAGCAAGCCGTTTTGTCTTGTACAGATTTGGACTTGGGAACCTGTTGGATAGGAGGCTCTTTCAGTCGCAGCGATTTCAAGAAACAGGTAACGCTTAAATCAAACGAAAAATTAAAAATCGTATCGCCCGTCGGTTATGCGAGCGACAGAAAAAGATTTCTGGAAAAATATATTGTCAGGGCAGAGAAAAACCATACACGCAAACCTTTCGGAGAACTTTTCTTCGATAAAGACTTCAACAGTCCGCTGACGGAAACTACGGCAGGGATATTCCTGCAACCGCTTGAAATGGTTCGCCTGGCGCCTTCGGCAAACAATAAACAGGAGTGGCGCGCGCTGCTGAAAGATAAGATGCTGCATTTTTATAAAAAACCTTATCCGATGTTTGATGCCATTGACATGGGAATCGCCCTTTGCCATTTTGAACTTACTTGCAAGGAATTGGATATTGAGGGTCAATTTGAAGTTTTGAAAGATTATCCCGTCAACAACGAACTGAAATATGTGATTTCGTGGAGGCTGCCTTAAGGCAATAATGAAAACGAAAAAATAAAAGACGATTTGGAATTTGATGAGTTCCGTACTATCTTTGCATCTGAAACAATAAATTTTATAAAAATGAACAAAAAAACAAAATCATTAAACAGTATTTCAACACTCCTGATTGCGATTGGGTTTTCCCTGTGCGTCGGGAGCATTGCCGCCTTTATCGCAATGAATATTATTGCGCCTGAAAATGGGGCGGATTTGGATTTCATCCATTGGCAAAGGCATTTTATCAACCCGATTATGGCTTACGTGACGGTGCCGGGAATCTGGCTGTTTCTGGCAGGAAATGCCGGCTTGTTTTTTGTTCAACCACGTAAAAACTTGTTCGGCATTATTCAACTGATTCTTGCCGTTTTAGTGTTTGCAAATGGTCTCTTCCTGATTGTTCCGACGGCAAAAATCGCAAGCGGGCTGGCGGCTGAACCGACCGGACTTTCCGGCAATATCGAATTGTTCCTGCAAAAGAAAACGATGGAAGACAGCCTCGGCGGAGTGAATTTAGTTTTGTTGATAGCCTATTTGATCGTTACAACCATTCAAAATTATAAAAATCATGACAAAAGAAACAAACATCAAACTGTTTGAAAACAGGAAAGTCCGCACGCTGTGGGATGCGGAAGCGGAGAAGTGGTACATCTCGATTGTAGATGTAATTGAAGTATTGACGGAAAGTGTTGATCCTGCCGCTTATTGGCGTAAGTTAAAACAGCGCCTAAAAGAAGAAGGAAACGAAACCGTGACAAATTGTCACGGGTTGAAAATGCAAGCTGCCGACGGCAAAATGCGTATCACCGACGTCGCCGACGCAGAGCAGCTTTTCCGCCTGATACAGTCCATCCCTTCGCCCAAAGCGGAGCCGTTCAAACTGTGGCTGGCGGAAATCGCCCGTGAACGCTTGGAAGAAATTGATGACCCTGAACAGGGCATCGAGCGGCTGATGGAATACTATCACCGCAAAGGATATTCCGCAAACTGGATTAACCAGCGACTGAAAAGCATAGAGGTGCGGAAGGAACTCACGGACGAATGGGAGCGGCGCGGCGTGAAGAAAGGACAGGAATACGCCACGCTGACGGACATTATCACCCAAGGCTGGTCTGGCTTGACTACCAAACAGTATAAACAGTACAAAGGCTTGAAAACCGAAAGCCTGCGGGACAA
>JAITMT010000182.1 GCA_031277235.1 Tannerella sp. | reverse complement strand
CGGTTTTCATGTAACCGAAAGGCAATTCCGACCAGTTTATATTTTCCATATACTTATAAATTATTGACATTCGAGACCACAAATATACTGACTTTTTTATTATTTTCGTACCTTTGCCGGATAAATATTATTTTCACGCATGAAAAAAGTGATTGACCACATCAGAGACAGTAAAAAAACGGCGTTTTCGTTTGAGATTTTGCCGCCGTTGAAGGGCAACAGTATCAACCGAATCTATGATATTATTGACAAATTGACGGAATTTGACCCCAAATACATCAATATCACTTCGCATCACAGCGAATTTATCGAAAAAACGAACCCGGACGGTACGGTTAGCCGCGTCAATATCCGCAGGCGTCCCGGCTCGGTGGCGATTGCTTCGGCGATTCAGAACAAATACGGAATCACCGCCGTGCCGCATGTCATCTGCAAGGGTTTCACCAGGGAAGAAACGGAATATGCGCTGATTGACCTGAATTTTCTGGGCGTGCACGATTTGCTGGTTTTGCGGGGCGATGCCAAGAATCTGGAAGAAGGTCTAAATCCCTCATTGTACCACAATTACGCCACGGAATTACAGGCTCAGGTGAACGATTTCAATCGGGGCGCCGCGCTGGACGGAAGCACGTTTGAAGGTATTGACACGCCGTTTTCCTACGGAATGGCTTGCTATCCCGAAAAACACGAGGACGCGCCTGACATGGATTCAGATATTTTCTACGCGAAGGAAAAAGTGCGTAACGGCGCTGATTATCTGGTTACCCAGATGTTTTTCAAAAATGAAAAATATTATGCTTTTGTGAAAAGGCTTCGCTCCGAAGGCATTATCGTCCCGATTATTCCGGGCATTAAACCCATCGTTTTTACAAATCAGTTGACGGTACTGCCCAAAATTTTCCGCTCCGAAATCCCCGAGCCTCTGGCGTCCGAACTGCGTAACTGCAAGACCGACACGGAAGCCGTTGAAGTCGGTGTCGAATGGAGCGTCATGCAATGCAAAGACCTCATTAAGAACGGCGTACCAAGCATTCATTTCTACACTTTTATGGCTACCGAGAGCGTCCGACGCATTGCGCGGAAGATTTATTGAGAGATGACATTTATAATATGAGCAAACAGAATAAAAAGTTACAAATCCGCAACAGCGCTGCCGAATTTCTGATTTTTACCAATCAGAATCAGGCGGAAGGAATTGAAGTCAGATTTCAGGATGAAATGATTTGGCTTACGCAACGGCTTATGGCTAAGCTGTTTGATACTTCGATTGATAATATCGGTTTACATTTGAAAAACATTTATTCTGAAGGTGAATTGAACGAGATTTCAACTACCGAGGATTTCTCGGTAGTTCAACACGAGGGCAATCGCGAAGTTCGCCGAATGGTAAAACATTACAACCTCGACGCCATTATCGCCGTTGGCTACCGTGTAAATTCCCGACGGGCAACCGCGTTTCGCCAGTGGGCAACCTCCGTTTTGCGTGATTTTGCCATTCGCGGCTACGTCATTGACCGCAAACGGATGGAAAACGGTCTGTTTCTGGGCGAAGATTATTTTGAACATCTGCTTGCCGAAATTCGCGAAATTCGCTTGTCGGAACGGCGTTTCTATCAGAAAATCACGGATATATACGCTACTGCCATGGATTATAATCCCGAATCGCCCACGACCAAAGAGTTTTTTGCCAAAGTCCAGAATAAAATACACTACGCCGTGCATAAGCATACTGCCGCCGAATTGATTTTCACGCGAGCCGATCACAATAAGGAAAACATGGGGCTGACTTCATGGGAAAAATCGCCAAACGGAAAAATTGTGAAAACGGACGTGGCAATTGCCAAAAACTACTTGACGGAGAGCGAGTTGGAGTCGCTTGGACGTATTGTCAGCGGTTATCTGGATTTTGCCGAAGAATATGCGAAACGACGCGTTCCGCTCACGATGGAAGATTGGGCAAAGCATTTGGATTTGATTTTGCAGGCAAACGGTAGGGATTTGCTGGAAAATGCGGGTAATATTACCGCCGCGCTTGCCAAGCAACATGCCGAAAACGAATTTGAAAAATACCGTCCCATTCAAGACCGCATTTTTGAATCGGATTTTGATCGGACTATGAAATTACTTGAAAATAAATAATTTATGAACTTACACGGAGGTCATTTCAGTTTTATAGAAAAGCATTACACCGACCGTAGCGGATGGTTGCGGGCGGCGGTATTGGGCGCTAACGACGGTATTCTTTCCACCACAAGTCTGGTGATCGGCGTGGCGGCGGCTTCGAGCAGCAGAACCGCCATTGTTTTATCGGCATTGTCGGGTCTGGTTGCCGGTGCGCTGTCAATGGCTGCCGGAGAATACGTTTCCGTAAGTTCCCAGTCCGATATCGAGCAGTCCGATTTGAAACGCGAAAGGCGGGAACTGGAAGAAACGCCCGAAGAAGAATTGGAGGAATTGACGCAAATCTACGCGCAGCGCGGCTTAACGCAAGATTTGGCGAAACAGGTGGCGATTCAGATGACGGAACACAATGCGCTGGAAGCCCACGCCCGCGATGAACTGGGAATCAACGACATAACGCAGGCAAAGCCGATGCAGGCAGCGCTGGCGTCGCTCGCCTCGTTTGTAGCGGGAGGTATTTTGCCGTTTTTAGTCTCGATTTTTGCACCGATTCGTTATATGGTTCCGAGTCAATATGTTTTCGCTATCATTTTTCTGGTTTCGCTGGGTATCGTGGCTGCCAAAACAGGCGGTTCCAATGTGTGGAAAAGCGTTGTGCGCATTTGTTTCTGGGGGACGGCGGCGATGGGAATCACGGCTTTCATCGGCTATCTTTTCGGAACAAGTTTCGGATTGAGTTAAGATTCCCGAAAAATATTTTGCCGGTTTGTGAAAAATGATTACTTTTGCGAACTGATAATCTAAAAAAATTGGATGTATGGTTGGTGAAAAAAAGGAAAATATAATGTTGGAATTGTATAAAAATTCCCGTACAGTATTCAGAATCAATGATATTGCCTTACTGTTGGATAAAGAAAAAGACGACACGTTGTACAAAATACTGAATTACTATGTAAAAAGCGGAAAATTGCTGAATCCGCGCAGGGGTTTTTATGCCAAAAAAGGATACAAACCTGAAGAATTGGCTTGTCTGCTCTACCCGCCGACTTACATTTCACTCGAATACGTGTTGCAGCGTGCAGGCGTTATTTTTCAATACGATAGCGCAATAACCAATGTTTCGTACCTTACGCGGGAGACGGAAATCAAGAACCAAACCTTTCGTTACCGGCAAATAAAAGGCGAAATTTTGATAAATACGGCGGGTATTATTTTGAACAGGGACAATATTAATATTGCCACGCCGGAACGCGCTTTTTTGGATATTTTATATTTGAACAGTAGATATTATTTTGATAATCTGCATATTTTGAACAAAAAGAAAGTAAAGGGATTATTGTCCGTATATAACTCGAAAACGCTTGAAAAACGTGTGATTAAATTATTTGAAGATGATAGATACAATTAAACACAAATTCTATATAACGCAGGTGTTGAAAAATATCTATACTGACGCTGAACTTTCTGTCTGTCTGGGTTTTAAGGGTGGTACGGCATTGATGTTTTTTTATGAACTGCCGCGTTTTTCAGTTGATTTGGATTTCAATCTTTTGCAGCCCGAAAAAGGCGAAATTGTCTATCGGAAAATTCGTAAAATTGCCCTGAAATACGGCAAGATAGACGATGAGGCGTTAAAGTTTTTCGGCGGAATTGTTGTGCTTGATTATGAAAAGGAACAGAGGAAGTTAAAAATCGAATTTTCAAACCGGCAAGACAACAGCGAGTACGATATCCGTAATTTATTGGGTATCAGTATGAAAACGATGTGTTTGCGGGATATGTTTTCACACAAACTCTGCGCCTTGCTTGACAGACACAGCGTTGTGAATCGTGATATCTTTGATTGCTGGTTTTTGATGAGCAAACAAACTCCTGTCAATCAAATGATTATTGAGCAAAGAATGGGAAAAAGTTTGCCGGATTATGTGCAAGATTGTATTGATACGATAGAAAATCTGCCGAACAAAAGTATGCTTGACGGATTGGGTGAATTGGTCAATCCCCAATTGAAGACCTTTATCCGAAATAAACTCCGCTCCGAAATCATCACGCTGTTACGTTTTTACAAGGAATTTCCAATCGTCTGAAATATGCAATCCAATCGTCTAATAAGAGTTCACACGCTGATTATCAATATCATACAGTGCAGGAAAACAGTCAGTTTACAGGAAATGACAGATTTTGATACATTTAATAATCAACAAATCAAACAGATACAGTATAAATTAAACAGCAGACCGGGAGCCGGATTAAATTTTTATTCATCCAAAAGAGATTTTCTTCCTGTCTTTGCAGAAATAAAAGTTGCATTCAGTAGTTGAAACTACCCTTCCAATAAAAATCCCGGAAATTTTGATTTACCGATGAAAAGCATTATCTTTGCAGAACAAATTTATTAAAAAAGAAGATTCGAATATATTTGAACAATTGCTGTTTCAACCGCCCCGTCCTTAGGACACTCCTCCATCGAAGGCAAGACCATCAAGTTCTTTGATATTTTTCTGAAAAAATGTTCCGTCATGGACAGAATATTGCCGGAAAAGGGATTGCCCATCCGTTTGTGCGTGCCGTAAGTACGCTGTAGTGGCATCAAGCCGTTTTTCTACCGGTATATTGCTTCTGCGGAACAAAAAGGAGCAGGACGAGGTACAATTTTCAAATCTTCAAATCTTCAAAAAAAATGAATGTTATGACAAAACAAATCATAGCGCTGTTGATAGCATCCACAACCTGCTTCGCCGCTCCGATGTGGCAGCAAAAGGTGGTGAATTACGAGCGCAGTACGTACAAAGCCGGCTTTCAGAACTGGGGCTTGACACAGGCGCCGGACAACGGCTGGATCTATGCCGCCAATACCAACGGACTGCTCGAATTTGACGGCACGGGCTGGATGATTCATCAGATTCGCAACAAAATTGTGCGCTCCGTCCGGATTTTCGATGATCGGATTTATGTCGGCGGAAGTAGCGAATTTGGTTATTTTCAATATGATAAGGACGGACAGTTTCTGTATAAATCGCTTTCGGAAGGCACGTCCAGCTGGGGCGGCGAGGTTTGGAA
>JAITMT010000171.1 GCA_031277235.1 Tannerella sp. | reverse complement strand
GGTCAGGTTTGGCTTTTGGTGCTGATGCTCACGGACAGCCAGCCGGGAGACAATCAATACGGACCGAACCCCAAGACCGCGCCGGAAACTTTCAGCGACGCGGCAAAACTGAAAAGCGCGGGCGTGGCGCTGATTGTCGCCTCCATTTTCGCAATGATTCATCTGATTATTTTCGGGTTCATAACCCCGCTTACGCAAGGTTTTGCCTTTGGCATGAATACTTTCTGGCTTTCGCAAATATCTTGTGCAATAGGCTACGTCCTGCTGCTGAGTGCGGGAATCGGGCTGCTGAACGAAAAACGGATGTACGGAATGCACGGCAAGGGCAGGAATGCAATCAGCATGTTGCTGGCGGCGGTATCCATATTTCTGATTTGGACGCTGGTTGGGGGATACCCGTCCATACTGCATTTCGGATGGTATTCGATCCGTTTCCTGCTTGACATCATATTCTATTTGACGATAGTCCTGTTTGCCGGCTATATCCTGTCTGCGCAGCAAAACAGAAATCTCATTCGCAACATGGCTACGTGGGTAATCCTGTTTTCGGGCTTGTACATTTTGTGGAATATTTATTTCGGCATGGGCAGCATGCAGAATATAAGCGAGCCGGTCTATGTATATCAGAATGTGTTTGCCAATTTTTATCTGCTTTTGCCGGTAGCGTATATCGTTCTGGCGGGGACGTTCCTCTCCCAAACGGAGCAAAATGTTGTTGCCCCGGCGCCCGTCCGCACCTATTCGCCGCCGTCCAAACCCTACGTGGCTCCGACAGCGCCAACGCCGCGCAGTTTCCCGCCCTACACCGGTTTGGGCGTATGCGACGTGTGCAACAGACCGTTGGGCGACTGCAAGGCTTTTATAGTGCCGAACCACGTATTTTACAATTCGCGAAAATACAGGGATTATGTGAGAAACGGTCCGATGGCGACTCTTATGGGTTTCAGGATGGACGACGCTTATTTTGCCCGCATGCAGGCGCAGGATACGTCGCAAGGCTCGGCAGTCTGCGAAAGTTGCATCCATATGTTTGAGTAGAGACAGGAAATAAGTATTAACCGCTCCGCAATGGTTGCCCGAATCTGAAAATTTTATAACTTTGCACTTTGAATCGGATTGAACAGATGAAAGTAGAGATACCAAAGATATTAAAACATAAATGTTATTACCGTTCCCTGTTTTTGTACGGAATATGTTCCTTTTTCGACAGGAAAGCAGATTACAGGATTAATATTTATATGCAATGCTCGCAAAAATCTTTCGGGCACGCCTGGCTTACCAGGAACGGGAAAACTTTTATACTCAAAAATAAAGTTCTCCCCCTGGTGCTCGAACAGATTGGAGAATCGAACAAATATTGTTTTTGGATCGTAAAATAAAATTAAAATGGCAAATTTATACCTGACACACAAATGCAATAGAGGATGTCCTTTCTGTTTCGCCCGGAAAGTATTTCGGGAGGGAGGGGGTAATATTGACGAAATTCTCACGGTGGAAGAAGTAAAAACGCTGATAAACCATTTCCCCAATCAATTCCATGAGTTCGGGATACTTGGCGGGGAGCCGTTTCTGTATCCGCATCTGGGAGAATTGCTGGAACTGTTGTGGCAAAACAATATCAGACCCAAGATCTTCACAAGCGCAACAAATCCGATGCCTGCAAGTATAAGGAATATTGATGCGTTGAACATGCCTGTAAAATTTATTGTCAATGTTGACACAAGAGATACTTATAGCGACGGAAAATACGAACATCTGGTTCAGTTTTTCTCGAAGTTCAATGCCGTTTCTTCACTGTCCTATACCATATTGGACTTGAACGCCGATACAACTTTCCTTTTTGATCTGATAGACCGGTTCAAACTGCTTACCCGTTCCATCCGGGTGGGTGTTGCCTTGCCGATTTACAAGGGCGGGAATCAATATGTCGCCAAAGAACAATACGAACAGTTAGCCGCGTTTTTCGTGCAATTTGCCCGGGACGCCCTGGCAAGAAATGTTCTTTTGGGTATGGATTGCGGTTTTGTTGCCTGCATGTTTACGCCCACACAAATAGGCACGCTGCAACGTTGCGGGGTTAATTTTTCGTTCATGTGCGGGGCGGCGATAGATATCGGACCGAAACTGAAAGCCTGGAATTGTTTCCCGCTCTTTCAGTTGCATCACGAAAATGTGCTGGAATCAAAAGATGTGGGAGAGTTGGTGCAAAAATTCAATGCGAAAACGGATGAATATTTCAACCACACGACCGGTATTTTTGAAGAATGCGGCGATTGCAAATATTACAGGCGCAGAGTATGTGAAGGAGGTTGTAAAAGTTTTAAATCCATTTGATTATGCCGAATTTAATGCTGACAAATTATTGCAATTACAAATGTTCATACTGTTTCGGTATGGACTTCATGTCGCCCAAATTGCCGGGCTTGAATATGTCCCGGGAAACTTTCAGCGATATTATTTCCTGGGTTCAAAAAACACCCGAACGCAATACCATCCATCTAATGGGTGGAGAACCGACCCTGAATCCCGATTTCGAGTGGATGGTCGAACATTTGCTCGCACGCGATTTCCGCATTACCGTTTTTTCCAATCTGGCAACCGGACAGGCATTGGATTATGCCGGAAAAATGAATATTTTACCCGTTACCTGGGTGGTAAATGTCAATCCGCCCGAAACTTGGAACGAAGCACGGAAAGACAGCATCACCGAAGCATTGAAACTGCTCGGACCGAGAGCCAATATCACTTTCAATATCATGCCCGACGCAGAAAACAACGATTGGGCTATCAATCTGATCAACGAGTATCATTTGAACAAAGGGATAAAAGTCGGTTTTGTATTGCCCACGGCAACAGGCTCCAATTATTACCTCGATGATGACGAATATACTGTTGTAGCCCGGAAACTTGTGGAACTGGCAAAAGAGTGCGAAAAATACGGCATCAAAATAGACTACGAATGTGGCATCCCGACCTGTATTTTTACGGACGAACAATTGGGAATACTCTGGGATACCGGCAACCGCTTTGCTTCAAGTTGCTATTCGCGACTGGATATTACGCCGGACGGAAAATGTATCTATTGCCTGCCGCTGGCAACAAAAGAATCCGTACATTTTTCCCGGTTTGAAACGTACCTGGACGCAAAAAATCATTTTGAAAGAAAATGGGCGCCGCTCCGCCGCCTGGGCAGAACGGAAAATTGCTTCGAATGCAACCTGATGCAACCGGGTACCTGCCACGGCGGTTGTCTGGCAAAAATGATACTTAACGCAAAAAATGTTTAAATACTTACCTATAAACACATAAATCCAAAATCGTAAATCTAAAATCATAAATTGTATCTTATGGATAAATCAGTTTACAAAATCAATTCCAACATCAGTTGGAAATTATTGAAAGACAAGGTAGTAGCCGTCAATACGGACAATGGCAATTACTACACGAATAACTATACCTCAAGTCTTATCTGGCAGTGGGTTGACCAAGCCAAAACAATGGAAGAGTTGGCGCTGTTGATGCAGGAGGAATTTCCGGAAAACAGCGATTCCATTCCGCAGGACATTAAAGAGATCATCAACTATTGGTTGTCTGAAAAATTAATCAATAAAGTATAAATCATCAAATTCTAAAATTATGAACGAAAACGCAACAGCGGTAAAACGCAAGTATGAAAAGCCCCGGACGAAAAAGCACGATGCATTGAATACCGTGCAGGGCAGTGAGGGATACTACAATTTGTATTATTCGTCCCTGTATTATTCGTCTCTATACTATGTGTCCCTGTATTATTACTATTAAAAATTCGATACATTGCCACGTAAAGACTATTTTGAAATTGTAATTGCCGGTATAACAATTCGATTTCAAACCGCCCATCAATCGGATACGGATTGCCTGGAAAGGTTATTCCCGTATCACAAAGACACAAATGTCATGCCCTACGAAAAAGGCGGAACTGTTCATGACATCATTTTTTCAAACGGGCACTTTGACTTGCCGGAGGATATTGTGCCCGTCTGGAAAGGATTTATCAATACCGAATACCATATCGGTACGGTGTGGTATAACTCCAAAGCCGCGAATGAAAGTTTCATCGCCGTAGGCAGGGATATTTTGATACATCATATTCCCGGCGAAAATTTGTCTGCGTGCTATCTTGCGGAAAAGAAAAACCTATTCGGGAAATCTCACAGACCCAAGTTAAACATCTATGTTTTTCTGTTGATTCACAGTATCCTGTCAATGTATGG
Organism: Tannerella sp.; assembly: GCA_031277235.1. Lineage (GTDB taxonomy): Bacteria > Bacteroidota > Bacteroidia > Bacteroidales > Tannerellaceae > Tannerella. Next base: position 8,536 of record JAITMT010000171.1, on the reverse strand, counting down.
CAAATACAGCCTGCACAGTTCCTGTGTTGCGAAAAACGGTTTGGCATATCTCTTTCTGGGGAAGTCGGGCAATGGGAAAACGACCGTCAGCACCCTTTTGGGTAAAGCGGGTTTCGACTATATGGGCGACGATATAACCTTTATTTCCCGCGATGAAACCGGCGAACTCTGCATGGATTCCTTTTTATATGCCGCAAAAATCGTCAACGAAAACGCAAAAACAAATAGAGTCGTGAAGGACATTGTGGATGTTATCAAAATCCATCAATTCACTCCTTTGTATCATCAGAAATTAGGCGCAATCTTTTTGTTAAGGCGGGACTTTTCCAATAAGACTTCGGCATTGCAGCCTGTTTCTCAAGGGAGTGTCTATACCCGGCTGATACAGTCGGGAAACCACATCCAGATGCAATACAACCCGCAACTTTGGCTGGATATTTGCGGGCAGGCAACAACCCTGCCCTGTTATAATCTGATTTTCGGCAATAAAGATTATTTTGATCCCGGAATCTTCAATGATGTAATCAACAAATGATTTTCGACTCCGAACAGATATTGTCGTTGTTAAAATCCGGGAACCTGCATTTTAACAAGATTGCCGCAAAAACGATTGTTGACAGGTTTGACCTTTTCAGCCGGTTGTTTTTTGACGTGATTTTCAAGGACGATAACAATCCGGACTTGATACTGTTTGCACAGCAGCGTTTCCCTTCGCTGAATAAAGGTTTCCTGCCGGCGGAGAGTTTTGATCCGCACAAAAAATATGCCTTGTTCGCCCGATATGCCGGAGAACACGCCTTATTGCTGGAAAAATTGAGCGAATATTTTGCGGAAATAGAAACCGAAAAGCAAAAGGCATTATTCATAAACCGATTGGCAGCCTGTTTTGACGGTATTATTCCGGATTTGCGGCAAAATTATCCGGAATATCATTCGCCGGAAATCATTGATGCGGAAGAAGAGAGACAGTTAATGATTTTCATTACGGGAAACTGCAATTTGAGTTGCGCCTATTGCTTCTCAAAAGATTTGCAGCCCAGAGAAATGCCGGTGAATGATTTTGAAATGATTTTGCAGTGGGCAAAAACAAATCATGTTAAAAAACTTTCGCTTTGCGGCGGCGAACCGCTTGTCCATTCCCGGTTTGACGGGTTGCTGGCTATGATCAATGCATATGATTTTACTGTTTATTTTGCTTCCAACATGACCGTTGATTGTTGTAAATTCGAGAATTTCCGCAAAAACATTATTGACAGGATTTTTATCCACCTGACAGACCAAACCTTCGAAAACCGGCATCTTGAAAACCTGCTGTCCGCCAATATCGGGTATGCCAAAAAACAGGAAATCGAACTGGCTTTCAGGGGAAATATTTCCGGTGAAAATCCCAAATGGGAAAAGTGGTTGGACCTTATGCAGGAACATCAGATTCCGGCGCTGAATATCGCTCTGACTTTCCCCGGAGAAAAAGCCCGGAATCAATTTGTGTCGCATCACGATTTTTCAAAATTCGCGACCGTTATCGCTGACATGATAAAAAAAGCGGAAGAAAACAATGTTTCCCTGTCGTTTGCAAAGCCCGTTCCGCTGTGTATTTTCGACGATAAAATGAGTTCATACCTGTTGGCTCGACATCCATTTCAACCCTTGTGCAATGTTTACGAGCGGCAAAATACCCGCAATGTCAGTATAAATTGCGATATGCGATTTAATCCCTGTCTCGGAATTACAGACCAATCCCTGGCATTTACGCCACAAACCGCTTGGGGAGAAATTGAGGCTTTCTGTTCAAGAAACATTGTTCCGTTGCTTTCAAAACCTTTGTATGAAAAATGCAATGATTGTTTTTTGTATGCGCGAAAATTATGTCAAGGCGCCTGTTTATCCTATAAATCTGCCTTATGAAGAAAATAGCAAAAATAATACGCAATTTTTTTCGTCGGATCAGACCCGCAATAATTGACGGTATCATTCGGCAAGGCTACAATAAGGAAGTTCCGAGAACAATTATTATAGAACCGACCAATATTTGCAATTTGAGATGCAGTTGCTGCCCGCACGGAAACAGTAATAACGAAGGCAGGGAAAAAGGATTCATGAGCAGGGAAACATTTACTAAAATATTGAGTAACATAGATTTGCCGATTAAGGATATAAATCTCTACCTGCACGGCGAACCCATGCTGAACAAAGATTTGGATTTTTTCGTCAGCCAAATCGAATCCTTGAAGGGAGTTGTCGCCACCCTGTTTTCAAACGGTTATAACGTGGATATGGAAATGTTAAGAAAAATATTGTCCTATAAAAAAGTCCGCTTTTCGTTTTCGATGGATATTATAAACAAGGAATGGTATGAAGACATACGGCAGCCTGCAAAATATGAAAAGGCGCTTGAATTTCTGCACGAAATAGATGCTGTCTTCGCAGAAAAAAACAGAAAATACGATCTAAACATCATGTATGATAACGAGAGCGACAGGCAGGCTATCTCCGACAAACTTTTTTCCCAATTCAAGCGCCTGAAAAACCTGTCTTTCGGTTCAAAATTTCCCTGGCCCGATCATTTTTATACCGGAGATTTGAGCCGTATCCAGAATAAACGCCAATCCTGCCTGTACATACACGGAATTTTATCCGTTTTTTGGACAGGCGATGTTTCGATGTGCAGTTTCGATTATTCCGGGAAAATGATGATCGGAAACATGCTCGAAAACAAATATAGCGAGATATATAACGGCAAACAGGCAAAACTGTACAGGAAATATTTCTTACTGCAACGGTGGGATAAATTGCCGCTCTGCAAAAATTGTCTGATTCCAAGATTTAGAAATAAAACTAAAAATTTCACCAATAACAGGGAAAATGAAACGGCGAGAAGACATAAAGCGTGAAATCAACACCTTGAAATTTGTCTGGAAAATGGCAGGCGGGCAGCACGGCAAAATCATACTTGCAAGTGTTCTCAGTATCGCGGCAGGATTGTTGCCCGCCATAGTCGCCTGGTTTTTCAAAAACTACATGGACAACCACCAACTCGATTTCAATAATTTGTTGAATGTAACAGATTTAACCGTTTTTTTCGGTTTGATAACCGGCGGCATGCTTATAAAAACCGCTTCGGGATTCATCATGGGATATACGATGCCCAATGTGAAACGGAATATTGAAATTAGTTGCGTTAAAAAAATTTCCGGTTTGCCATATCCGTATATTTCCGATTGTATTGACAATAGAATCATTATGACAATGAGTTTGGAGTCAAACATGATAACAAGTTTGATTCCAATGGTTTACAACTCATTTATAAAAGCGCCGGTTACGGTTTTGGGATTTGTCGCCGTATTGTTTTTCGCATCTGCCAAACTTACAGTTATCGGTATGGTTTTGATCTTAACGGTAGTAGCGGGCGTTGTATTGTTCAGAAGGAAAATCAAGGAATTAAACAAAAAAAGTTATAACCGGATCGGTGATTTGCACAACTATTTTTCCGAATGGCTGAGCGGCTACAGAGTTTTTTTGGCTTCAAACGCTACCCGGTTTGTTGAAAAAAACTTAATCGGCGTTTCAAAAGAATTGTGCGGTCTAAGCAAAAAAATGGCTAAAATAAGCGCCGCGCAATCCCTGATTATCGAAATTCTGACTATTTCCGTTACCGTCCTCTTTATTGTCATCGCCACTCACGGAAAAATTACGGGAACCGGCTTCAACATCGGTACGCTGATACTTTTTCCCGCCGCAATTTTATTTGTCAGGGGAGAAATTTTGAAAATAATTTACGGGTATATGCAATTGGCAGGAACAGAAAGCGCCGCCAAACGAATGATTGACATTTTGGAATATCCCGTCGGGCAAAGCGCAAATACAAATCATTTTGATGAAGACATTCAAACGCTGTCACTGCAAAACATCGGATTTTCATACGCCAATACCAAACAGCCTATTTTTGAAAATGCCAACATCACATTCCGACAGGGTGAACTGAATGTCGTGAAAGGACGCAGCGGAACGGGAAAAACGACGCTTATCACGCTTTGCATGGGGTTGCGATTGCCGGATACCGGCGCAATTCTCCTCAACGGGAAAAATATAAATTCGTTCAATGAAGAAAATTTGCTGTCGAAAACAGGTTTGGTAGAACAGGAACCGTTTATTTTTGAAGGAACGCTTGCCGAAAACCTGTTTTTTGACAGGACGCCGGACGCACAATACGTTCTTAACTTGATGAATGATTTTGACTTATCGCATTTGGCAAAGACGGAAAAAGAGTTGTTCTCCGTAAAAATCGGAAAAAAGGAACGGCAACTTTCCACAGGCGAGAAACAAAGGATTGCTTTGATCAGAGCGCTTGTGAAACAGGCGAAACTCATATTTTTCGACGAGGTAACAAGTAATCTGGACCGGGAAAATGCGGAAAAAATAATCGAGTGCATCAAGAAAATTGCCAAAGACAAGTTGGTTATTTGCGTCAGCCACGACCGGCTACTGCTGCAAGAGGCTGAAAATCTTTACGAAATTGAAAATGGAAAAATAGAATGTACCGGAACGAACCCGATGAAATGGAATTTGTAAGGAACACAATGCTTGTAAATCAGTTCCATAAGATTGTAGCGTTGTGTGGCGACGACTGTCCCATTGTGCCGTTGAAGGGAATATCGTTGCTTTTTGGCATTTACAGAGACGATTATGCGCGCAATATAGCGGACATTGATTTTTTTGTCGAAGAAAAAAATGTCCCGAATCTGGTTGAGAAACTTGAAAGCATCGGCTATCGTTTCAGAAAAAATCACCGGAGACTGAATATCCGGCTCGCTGCCAAGCATAAATTCGATATGGTCAATCCGGACCCCCGTTTTTACGATTTGGATATTCACACAAGCCTGATTAATAAAAAGAATTTTCAGGATTCGGACGAAAATTTTACGGATTTTGCAATGTCCCGATTGCAGACAAAAACATATAACAATACAAGGATAGCGTTCTTGAATCCCGTTGATGAATGGATTTATCTGGCGCAACACTATTGTCTTCACTTTTTTTCAAACGACAAATGGCTGCACGATTTATATCTCATCCGGAATAATTTTTCCGGTTCGGAAATGGCAGAACTGGCAATGATTGCAAAAACATTTCATTTTGAACGGATTGTTACGGCAGTAAATGTGAAATTAAAACGGCAGTATGATGCAGAAACAATAAAAATTCCGGAACCAATCTCAAAATGGCGTTCTTTGAATTTTGTATTATCCTACAAACCCCGAAACAAATTTGTCCATAAAATACTTGTTGTCTATTGGAGATTTTTATTCATTGACACCAGGCAAGCAAGAAACAAGGCATACGCGAAACTTTTCAGCACGGAATTGAATTATTTGGCGGAGACATATCAATGCAGCAAATTAACGGCATTCCTATTAATCCCCATACATCTGTTGCTTTGTTCGTTCTCCTTACTTTCATTTTTGTTGATCTTAAAGAGATTTTCATGATTTAGCGTGATGTTTTGGAACCCCCGACAGGATTATTTTTGCAAAATCACACAACGTCCCGCTTGCCGGTTCATAAAAAATACGTATCTTTGAAGTCCGTTTCGATAAAAAATATGGACATTAGAAGATTTAATAAAACAGGTATTTTCTTTATATTTATGCTGTGTATCAATGTGATATACGCACAATATACGGTAAGCGGCGGAGAAAAAACGCCGCTACTGGCGCAGGATAATACCAATTTCAGAATACAGGTTTTTCTCGTTTACGGGATGGACAACGTGCAAATCAGTTACACGTCCCAATCCACGTCGCATCGCTGGTATCGCTACAGGACGCGGGTTGATGATTTGGCGCCCGAACCGGTGGCTTCGACCCAGAACGGCACGACTTCGACCGTTTCCAATGTCGAGGACGGTTACGGCTATTATGTGGATGAAAACGGGGCGATGCGGCATTATGTCTGGATTATGGACTACAGTAAATATGTTTCCGACGTTCGCAGTTTGAGCGTTTCCTCGGAAGCCGATCCCTGCTTTGCCGTTCGTTTGGCGGGCGATGCGGATATTCCCGACCTGATTTACAACAATCCGGTGGGAACGCCGACGACGCTGGAACGCGAATTTACCGTCCGTTTTGCAACGCTGCGCTGGAACGAAGAAACACAGACGTTTTCATCGGAACAGTATGTGAATGAGACTGTTACCGATCCTTTTGCCACTTCGTTTCCTCCGCCTTTGATTGATACGGAAATCACGCTGGAGGGCGACAAGTTTGCCGAATATTTCGGTGTCGGACAAACGGTTTCAACGCCTTTTTATCAGGCAAAAGCCATCGAAGTCCATGCCGATACCCTGATTACGAGCAGCGGACAGTCGAGTTCGGAGGAAGACAACGTCCTGTCGGCGCCGGTGGAAATTCAGTTTTCCGCATACGCGAACACGCCGACCGCCGCGCTGTTCAACTGGAAAATTATCAAGGACGAAAACACGGAAAACCCTATTGTGAACTTCAATTCGGAAGATTTTGTCTATACGTTCGACCGCGTCGGCGCTTACCGGGTCGTGCTCGAAGTGAGCGACCGCACCGGAACGTGCTACAGCGATGAAAATCAGTTTGAAATCAGTATCACCGAGACCGTGATGGAGATTCCGAACGCTTTTTCGCCCGGCGTTACGCCCGGAATCAATGATATTTTCAGGGTGAAACACAGTTCCGTCGTGAAGTTTCAGGGCTGGATTTTCAACCGCTGGGGCAACGAACTGTTTCACTGGACAGACCCTTCGCAGGGATGGGACGGAATGTACAGAGGCAAATACGTTCCGGCAGGAGCATATTATTATATCATTGAATATCAGGGAACTGACGGCAGAAATCACACCCGCAAAGGAGATGTAAACGTTTTCAGAGGCAGAAAGATTGATTTGGAAACGGACAGTAACGGAGAAGAAACATTTTAAAGTTAAAAAATTATGAACATACATAAAATCATTACAGGCATATTAATCGTAAGCCTCACAGGCTTAACGGCTTATATTTTTACAGGGTCGCACGATTCGGAGAAAGTCATCGAATCGAAGCCCGTCGTGTCGTCGTTTTCGGTGTCGCCCGAAATTCCCGGCGAAGTCCGGTTTTGCGGCGAAAGAATAGATTTGACACGATACAACGCGCACGAAGGCATAGACCGGGAATTGACGTCTTTCACCTACCAGCATTCTTCGACGATGTTGCTTATCAAGCGCGCCAATCGTTATTTTCCTGTGATTGAGCCGATTCTGAAACGAAACGGTATTCCCGACGATTTCAAATATCTTGCCGTCATAGAAAGCAACCTCGACCCGAACGCGACTTCTCCCGCGCGGGCAATCGGTTTGTGGCAATTTATGGAAAGTACGGGAAAACAGTACGGTTTGCGCATCACGCCGCAGGTTGACGAGCGGCGCAGCGTGTCGCAGGCTACCGAAGCGGCTTGCCTGTATTTGAAGGAAGCGTATCGCAAATACGGCGACTGGCTTGCCGTAGCCGCCTCCTACAATGCGGGAATGGGGCGTATTTCGGAACATCTTTCCCGGCAAAACGAAAATTCGGTGCTGAATCTGTACATGGTCGAAGAGACGACACGCTATTCCTACCGCATTTTTGCCGCCAAACTGATTTTTGAAAATCCGTACAAATACGGTTACGTGTTGCAGGCTGAAAATCTGTATCGCCCGATTGACTGCAAGGAAGTGCGTGTTACCAAGGATATTCCCGATTTGATTCAATTTGCTCAGGATAATGGAATTACGTATCTTGATTTGAAATTTTTCAATCCCTGGCTACGCGATACCAAACTCGAAACGCGGGGCGGCAGTTATACAATACTGATTCCCAATAAGAACAGGTTATTTTACGATGGATCAAATACTTATGTGCATGACAGGCGGTGGGTTGTTAATTAGTTTAAGGTTCAAGGTTCAAGGTTCAAAGATTTGAAAATTTGAAGATTTGAAGATTTGAAAATTCTATTCAGTAGCGACTCTCTTTGAACCTTGAACTTTGAACCTCAAACCTCAAACCTCAAACGATCAATTAAGATGACAGAAGACAAAATACAGACGGAAACAGGCGTGATTAGCGTGTTTGGGGCGCGCGTTCACAACCTGAAAAATATAGACGTGGATATACCCCGCAATCAATTGACAGTCATTACGGGAATGAGCGGCAGCGGCAAATCGTCGCTGGCTTTCGATACCATTTTCGCCGAAGGCCAACGCCGGTATATCGAAACATTTTCGTCCTACGCCCGCTCGTTTCTGGGCAATATGGAACGCCCTGATGTGGATAAAATCACGGGATTAAGTCCGGTAATTTCCATCGAACAGAAAACGACGAATCGCAGTCCGCGCTCAACAGTGGGAACCACAACCGAAATCTACGATTTTCTCCGTTTGCTCTACGCCCGCGCCGGCGAGGCTTTTTCTTATGCTACCGGCGAAAAAATGGTTAAATATACCGAAGAACAGATTTTGCACCTGATTCTCGAAAACTATGAGGACAAAAAAGTCTAT
>JAITMT010000095.1 GCA_031277235.1 Tannerella sp. | reverse complement strand
GCTTTCCACTTTTACAAAAGCCTCGTTCATTGCATTTTCGCTTACCACAGAGTCCACCTCAATTTGCTTGACCAAGCCCAAATCGTAAGCATGAACGGGATTGAGCGAATACGTCAGGTTGTACAAATTGGTATGCGTTGCCGAATAACGCAAAGTGCAAAGCGGATTGAGGTTTTTAACGGCGCGTTTGCGAACGTCGGTTTCCATATTTTGCGGCTCGTCCACAATCACAATCGGACATGTTGCCTGAATAAATTCAACGGGCGATTTTCCGTTGAGTTTGTCGTTGGGTTTGTTGATGATGTTTTCGTCTTTGGCAAAAGCGTCAATGTTAAGCACCAGCACCTGAATGGCATTACTCAAAGCAAAATTGCGTAAATTCGATACTTTTTTACTCTCATAAACTTCAAAACTCAAACTTGTTTTGTCATACAACGATTGAAAATGTTAATGCGTAATTTGCAGATTTTTCAACACGCCTTCGCGAATGGCAATAGACGGAACGACAATCACATACTTGCGGAAACCGTACAGTTTATTCAACTCGTAAATGGTGCGCAGATAGACATAAGTTTTGCCCGTTCCCGTTTCCATTTCGACGGAAAAATTCATGCCTTGCAAACTAAAACTCTCATTCTTAATTCCGTTACGTTGCTGAATGGTTTTTACATTTTTTAGAATTTGCTCCTCGTCAATAGTCAGTCTGTTTCCAAACCCCTCTTCGGAAAACACCGTTCCTGCCGTTTGCACCGAAAATTCAAAGTCGGCGCTTTTCAAATCCTGTCCCTCAAAAATATCGGTGATGGAGCGGATGGCGTCTAATTGGTAGGGCTGGTGGGGGTTGAAGTGGAATTTCATGAGGTAATTGATTTTAACAAGTTGTCCAAAGTTTTTTCTCTGAATTTAGAAGTCAATTCGCATTGCCACAATGTTATTACACGATATCCCATTTCTTCCAATTCTTCGATTTGTCGTACATCTCTACGTTTATTGCCTTCTACCTTTTCCTGCCAAAATGCTCTATTGGTTACCGGCAATTCCGCTTTTTTACAATTCCTGTGACCGTGCCAAAAACATCCGTTTACAAAAATAACGGTTTTATATTTAGACAATACAATATCCGGTTTACCGGGTAATGCGGCATTATTTTTTCTATACCTGAATCCGTGCCCGAACAAAAATTTACGAACCGATATTTCCGGCTTGGTTTCTTTTCCGGAAATATGAGACATTATTTCACTTCTTTTTTCTGTTGTAAATTTATCCATTTAAGTATTGAATTAAATGTCGTTTAATGGAATCGGCTTGGATAGCGCTGAATTTCGGTGGTAAGGCATTACCTATCATAAGTGCGATTTTAGAAATCGGCGCTTCTACCGGAAATTTGTAATCTATCGGAAAAGATTGCAGTAAAGCTGCTTCTCTGGCGGAGATACATCTATCTTGTTCGGGATGCAAAAACCTTCCTTTAGAGGGATTGAGGCAACCGCCAGTTATAGTTGTAGCGTAATCATCCCAACGCAATCGTCCGTAAACATCATTAAATCCCACATTTTCTTTAAGATGACATTTCAGTTGTTTTTCTTTTCCTAAATCCGTTCTGCTTCCTCCATCGTTAGGTAATTCTTTGATTAAGCGAGTTATCCTTTCGGAATGCTTCGGAAAAATCTTGTGTATCGGGTCGTTTGACAATTCCGGCTTCGGAAGACTTCCGATTACTTTTCTAACGGTTACTTTTTCGTTTACCGGTTCGGCTACTTTTATTTTTCCTAAACGAGATCCTACCATAACCAATCGCTTTCTGCTTTGAGGAACACCATAATCTTTTACATTGACCGTTTTATAGTCCACATGATAACCCAATTGTTCTTCAAGATATTTTTTTGCATTATGAAAAGACTCGTGTAATGCTAATCCCGGAACATTTTCCATCATAAAAGTATAAGGTTTCAAAACTTTTATAAATCTCACATATTCATCAATTAACGTATTACGTTCATCATATACCGGCAAAGGTTTATTCAATCTTCTGATAGAACTGAATCCTTGGCAAGGCGGACAGCCTGCCAATAGATGAATTGTTTTACTTTTCAATTTTTGTTGTATCACCTTTGGGTTGACCTTTCTGATATCTTCCGTTATCACTTCCGTTTCGTGATGATTCAATTTATAAGCATTAGAAGCCGATTCGTCGATTTCGAAAGCATACTTCGTATGAAAACCGGCTTGACGCAAGCCTTCGGTCAAACCTCCTACGCCGGAAAAAAGATCAATGGATATAAACTTCATAGGTTTTGAATTATAAATTTACCAATCCCTTTAATCTGGGATCTTCAGGTACTTTGTTTTTTAATAAATCATAATATTCTTTGTAATTTGCTTTAACACTTTCAAAAAGCCCATTCCAAGTAATTGATTCCAAATTATTTCTAAAAGCAATTTTAGTTTCTCCGAGAGAAGAATCTTTTGATGGGAAATCTGCTATCAGCAACCCAAAAACGCTTTTCCCTTTAAATTCGGGATTTGACTCGTTGTCTTGTATATGGGACTTTATTCTTGTAACATACCGATTCAATCTTACTACATGATCATAATCTTCCGGAAGTCCCGGTCTCATTAATTCCAAGATTACAATCAGCCATTCATTTTTAATGCATAGCAAGTCAAAACGCCGTCCATCTTTTTTATCTGCTTCTGAATATTCGGCATTATTTGTCGCTTGCAAAATTTCTTCAATCCATTTATCAACCCCTTTTTCGTGATAAAAATCTGCGGGAGTCAATTGTTCATAGCGATGTCCCAACAGCCACGGATAATTTTTAATAAAAGTTTGCATATCCGGTTCCCCTTTAGGAGATTTTTCGCATAACCTATTATCTATATGCTTTTTGAATTGCTCTATTATCTGTATTCTACCATGAATTACTTCCGCCGTAGAAACTGCACTTATTATATCCCACTCTTTTATAGCCTCATATAATTCCGGTAGTGCATCATCGCTCGTAATATTAATCCGTTGTATAACTTTTTTAACACTTTCCCTTTCAACTCCCGAAACCATAGCGTTGGCAATAATTATAAAATCCTCATCCGTAATCTTTTCAAGTGACGCTATTTTTGTGAGAGCGGTTGTTAAATCTTTTTTCTCTTGAATAGTAGATAACTTATCTATTCTAGAATAAAACTCTCCCAAATTATGTTGAAAACGATCAATGTTTTTTTGTTCATGTCTCTTTTTCCAATCGGCACAAAGTTCTTTTATTTTATTTTTTCCCCATTCTTCCAAAATCGGTGCTTTGTCAAATTGCCAATTAACCGTTTGTCTATCGGTTGCAATGTAGTCTGTGCTTTCATCCAATACTTCCGCTTTTATTTGTCCGGTTAAGTATTCTAAAGCAACCTGCCCATTGATACCTCCCGATAAATTAAAGAAAAACGGTGTAAACTGTGCAACTCTGTCCCGGGCAAATACAGATATTCCTCTCAATTCCGAATCATTTATCGGCTTTTTCTGAAAACCGAACCAGTATTTGATGCTTCCGAAATCCGGAATTTCTTCATCCTTCCATCCTTGATCCGGATAACGATATTCCAACTCAATATCTTCCTTTGTTATCAGGACTCCATTAACCTCAACTTGCATATCTTCAGAGCCTATAGCAAACCGTCTGGCCATGCTTTTTCGAAAACTGTCAGGATTAATATTACGTGATACTTTTAATCCTTTAAATGCAATTTTAACGCCATTCGGTTCATCTGTATCTTCATCGCGCAAAATCGGTAAAATATGATTTGTTGTAGTTTCCAACCCGCGAAGTTCCGTATAATTGAGTTGTAATTCTACCAAATGATGAGCTTTGACGGATGTTACAACGATATTTTCTGCTATACCGAACCCGGCTAACTTACCGATACCTTTTCTACCCATAACTAATCTGTTACCTTGCGTTCGTTCTCCTCTCGACCGCCTTTCATATCCAATATGTAAATAATAATCGTTCAATTCCCCAAATGACATTCCGTCGCCGTAATCCCTTACCGTTATTTCTGCATCCGGCTTACTAATATCATCCGGAATAACAATTTCTACTTTCTTTGCATCTGCGTCCCACGCATTAGCAACAAGTTCCGCTACGGCAGGAACAGCGCCTCCATACATTTGATGTCCGAGAAGATCAATAAGTCTTCCGGCAAATTTAATTTTTAAAATTCTTTCACTTTCCATAATACACTTTCTATATCGTTTTAAACTCAACCCCCGCATCCCTCATCTGCAAGGCTGTATTCGTCTTCAACTCATCACCCCCCTTAAAAAGCCTGTCCAACGCAACAACCTTCTTCGGAAGCAACGAAATAATTTCCGCAGCAATATCCAAATCCATTTTCGTCAGGGCAATAATCAATTTGTTATCATTAACGCTGTAAAAATGGCCTTTGTTTTCAACCTTATCCGTAAGTTGATAGCTCGATTTGAGCATCAACTCTGTCAGCATATTTTCGGTTTTGCTTTCGGGTTTTACGGGGTCAATAAACAGTTCCATTTGCTGTTCGAGGTTCTCTTCCGTGATTTCTTCGCCGCGCCATACTTTGAAGTTGGAGGGAGAGAGTTTGAAGGATTTGAAACCAAGCCTTTCCCCAGCCCTTCCCCAAGGGGAGGGTGAACATTCTTCTTTGAACATACCGTTTTTCGCCTCTTCTTCTTTACACTCCTTTTCAATTTTCTGGATAACCCGACGAATACGCTCACGCGAAATATCAACAATGGTTTTGTAACCAGCTTTGTATGCTTCGCTGTTTTCGTCGCACGGCTCGGCAAGTTGTACCAAAATATATTTGCGGTTGCCGCCGTCTTCTTGGTTGAGTTCTAATACGGCTTGGGCGGTTGACCCTGAACCCGCAAAAAAATCAAGAATAAGATCCTCTTTCTTTGTGGAAAATTTTAGAAGATTCAAAATCAATTCTGTGGGCTTTGGTGTGTCAAATGGAGCGACACCATCAAATAATGCTTGAACAGTTTTTGTCCCCTTTGTTGCTGTTCCATAAGTATTTCCATCTAACCAAGTGTCAATTGTAGAACCATAATCTTTCTTTTCATTATAAAATACTTTTAATTGTGGTTTCCCAGTCCCTGATTTCCCAAAAACAATTCTGTTATCATTTAAAAGTTTTTTAAACTCAGATTCAGTTGTTCGCCAATGGCGACCTTGGGGAGGCAAAAACTTATCTCTTGTTTTAGGATTAATTATTTCATAAGTAAGATTTGGACGGATGTTTGGTGCATCAAATGGATCTGCTTTCCACTTACCACGTGGATCATTGTCTAAGTTTTGAAACTTTTCTTCATCAACATCCTTGGGATAAAATGCAAATGATTTTTCATTGAACCAATTTGATGCATTAGAATCTTTTAATCGGCGATTTTCTGCTCGCCTAATTCTTGCATATACAAGAATGTACTCATGACTTTCACTTATATCGGTATCATTTTGAATAGATTGCCTTGCCTGCCAAACAAACTGGGTACAAAAATTCTCCTCTCCAAAAATCTCATTCATCAACAACCGCAGATTATGCACCTCGTTATCGTCAATATGTACGAAAATCACGCCGTCGTCGCGAAGCAGGCTGCGGGCGAGGAAGAGACGCGGCAGCATCATGTTGAGCCAGTTGCTGTGGTAGTGTCCGTTTTCGCGGCTGTTTTTGCGGAATAAGCCCTCGCGTATCATGTAACCTTCTTCGTCTTTTTCGCCCGCGCGCTTTTCGTAATCTTCGAGGTTTTCCTTAAAGCGGTCGGGGTAAATAAAACTGTCGTTGCCCGTATTGTAAGGAGGGTCAATGATGATGCACTTGATTTTGTTGTAATACGATTTTTGCAATACTTTCAACACTTCTAAATTTTCGCCCTCGATAAAAACATTTTCGGCGGCGCCGAAATGGACGGAAAGTTCGGGTTGCGGTGTCAGCGTTGCCGATGTACGCTCCTGCAAGGCTTTGAATACGTCGGCTTTACCTGCCCAATTAAGCGTATATCTTTCGTTGTGAAAATCAATTTTGTCGCTAAAAACGGTTTTGAATTTTTCCAAATCAATCTTTCCTTCCGAAAAGATGTTGGGAAATAGTTCGTGTAATGTTTCAACGCTATTTTGCCTTATGTCATAAGAAAGACCGTCCATAATCAGTTAGTTAATGATCTTATAATTCCCACCTGCAAATGTATGTATTTTTGATGAAATTTTTACTCTTCTGCCTCTACATATCTGTCATATTTCCCGTTTACCACATTTTTGACCGCTTCCAGGTAGCCGTAGCCGTATTTCATGTCGGGCAGGAGGTAGCTGCCTTCCACCCATTCGTTCCAGGCGTTGATGGTCATGAGTTTAGGCTGGTCATGGTGCTTGTCGACGTATTGTTTGGCCTTGGAGAGCAGGGTGGCGAAACTTTGGGGCGAGGTGTTGTAGTGCACCGTGTTGGTTATGTCGTATTGCGGGAAGCGCGGTGTATCGTCCCAACCGACCGATGTGCAGGGGAAGAAGGGGATATTGAGTGCTTCGTCCCACAGTTCTCTGATTTTGATTGAGTTAGTGCCATATACGATATAGTCTTCATTGACGCCTCCCATGTTATACATCGTGACGCTGTTGAATCCGAGGGATTCGATCAGTTCGGCTTCCTTTTTGACGTCTTCGATGGCCCTGACCGATCCGCCGCCCGGAATCCACTGAAAATGAACGCCGGGCAATCCTGCCTTACGGGCTTCTTCACGGAAATAATCAAGCGCCCCGCGTGTTTCTTCCACGCTGTTGCCGAAGCTCTGCATCAGCTTGCGGTAGTCGAAGACGGCAAACACCGGCTCACCGTCTATCTTGAAATAGTTGGGTTGATGAAAATACTGGCGAATCACCCTTTCGACAATGATTTCAAAGTTTTTACGGTCGACGGCTGCATTCCAGAGGATAGAAGTGTCATCGCCATAGAGGTGATAGTTCCAGTAGTTCTTTTTCACGTCGTGATTCGCCCACATAAGGTAGAATTGCATCTTACTGTTGTTTTTGGCTTTCAGAAAGCCGTCGTTCAGGGAGCTTTCGAGGTAAGGGCCTTCGTCGTACCAGTACCAGTCGTAGATAAAGACATTGACGCCGTGGTCGGTAGCTGCGTCAATCCATTTCTCCACTACCTTCGGGTCGTTGTCCATCTCAAAGCCCCATAACGGTTCTTTCGGCTGATAATGACCACCGTAGCGGGGATTGCCCTTTTGGATGACTTCCCATTCGCCGATGCCCTCCGGCCACAACTTTTCATGAGCCATGGGATCGTCATGACAGGATGGCCAAATATAGGCCGCAACGTAATAATTGTCCTTCTTCGGGGCTTGCTGTGTAGGCGTATTGCAACTTAATAACATGCAGGAAGTCAGCGCAATACCTGACAAGGTGAGATGTTGTAGAATTGTTTGTTTCATATCTTTTAATCTTTATTTCGCAAATATATAATTTTCTTTCGGGATAAAGGTCAAATTTACTTTTTTAACAGGTAAAAACTTTTCATGATCATGTCAATGAGTGACCGCTCCAAATCCAGTTCGGCTGCGAATTTTTCAAATTGCATGACAGCGTTGAGTACATTATCTATCAACGCATTATTATCTTGAATGTCATTGGTTTCGCCAACTTTAACAAGGTCAGCGCGTGTAATATCTTCATCTTTGCCGTTCACGGTCAGCGAATGCCGGTTTACGTAAGAAGGCGCTGCCAGGTCAACGCTGAACGTCAAATCATAGGCGGGAGAAAGCCGCCAAAGTCCGTCGGGCGACATGCAAAAGGCAAAGTTTTTGGAATGATCGTCCACATTGCACGCAACGGCATTGAAAACCATCCGCAAAAACTGTTGCCTGACATCCTCGAAAGGCAAATTAAGTTGACGGATGACGGCGAAAATATCTTCATAACTGCTGCTTGCAGGCGACATGGCAGCCAGCGTTTGCGTGTGAATCCGCTGATTGTCGCGGCGGTCAAAACGGCGGGTCAGAAAATGGGAAATATTTCCGTAAGTGCGCAATTCCGAAGGCATTATCTCAATTCCTGCCAGCGAAGCCATTTGGTAATAGACATATTCCAGTTTGGCATACGGATATACCGAATCGTCATCGTATTTCAGAATAAAATGTTCGTAACCGTCAGGGACTGAACTTTGTCCTGAAATCACATCGCCGGTTTCGCGATTGATGGCTACAATGGCTTTCGGGCGTTTGCCGCCCGGAGAAGTACTTATTTTGATGAGATCCTGCCATAAGATGGAGTTTTCCCGGCTCAAAACAATGCTTGTCCGCTCGCTTAAAACCTGTTTGGCAAACTCGTAAAGCCGTTTGACATCAACGGAAAAGGAGTTCTCGTCCCCCAGTTGTTGTGCAGGTTCAAACTCCAACGCTCCCATAGCCCGACTGCCGATAAACGACAGATGGTCTATGGGGGTAGTCTTTTTAATCGAAATTTTGTTGTCGCGCAACCATGAGCGAAACAGGGAGTTACCCCATTTGTCCGGTAACGAGTCGGCAATGGCTGGCGGCAATCCCTGATACAGCTTGTCCCGATCGCCAAGCCACGGTATATTAGTCTGACTGCGAGGTGAATGAATGGACATCGTGAGCGGGAAAATATCAAGACCCTGTTTCACAAACAACGGTTCATATTCAAAAGAAGCAACTCCCGACTGCCTATCCCACGACAGATAGCCGACCGTCATTCCCCAAATCGTTACTTTCACTGCGTTAGTCTCCATAATATACTATTTTTTAGCCTGTTTGAGATAGAGTTCCCGCGGGCTTGCGGGAAGCGAAGGCAGCAACTTCTCGATTTCTTCCAGAAAATCAATTGCCCGCAGCAGGCGGAGAAACGAGAATAGCG
>JAITMT010000019.1 GCA_031277235.1 Tannerella sp. | reverse complement strand
CGGTAAATCTGGTCTTCCGTAAAATATTCCAGCAATTCGCCGTTCAACTTCACCGCGCTTTCGTAATCGTGTCCGAAAGGCTTTTCCACAATCACCCGTTTCCAGCCGTTTTCCGTGTCTGTTAAACCTGTATAATGCAAATATTGAGCAACTTGCGCATACATGAGAGGCGGAATGGCAAAATAGAAAAGATAGTTTTTCCGGCATTCCATCGTAGCCGAAAGTTTGTCCAAATGTATTTTAAGTTCCTGATAATCATCTTTTTTATCCGTTTCCATGGAGTGATAAAACAGTTTTTCGCAGAAATCCGAAAATTTCTCCGAATCGTTAAATTCCTGAGGAACAAACTGTTCCAATCCCTCCGTCATTTTCCGGTGGAAAACCTCGTCCGTGAGCGCAGAACGACCCACCCCTACAATCGCAAACTTTTCAGACAGAAGCGATTGATAATAAGCGCTATACAGCGCAGGAATCAATTTGCGCCAGGCGAGGTCGCCCGACGCTCCGAAAATCACAATGATAAAATTATCCTTTTCATTCATAATTCTTTTAAATTCAACTCATTACAAATATCTTTTGCGCCCTGTTCGTAGAGCGCCCGGATGCGGTCTTCGTAGCGCTTTTCCACTTTGCCGCGCACGATTTTCATGGTGCTGTTTACCAGACCGTTTTGTTCCGTAAATGGCTCTCCAACAACGGCTACCGCCGCTGGCAACCAGCGTTCGGGGAACTGACCGGCAAAACGCCCGCCCTTCTTGTATTCGTCAATCTCGGCTTGGAGTTTGAGCAAGGCGCCTTTTTTGCCTTCTTCGCTGTTCCAGTCTCCGTTTTGTTTGGTCACAAACGATTTCAACTGTTCTTTGTTGGGAACGATAATTGCCGCAGTGTAAGGACTTTGATTGTTGTACAGCACGACCTGTTCGATAAATTTCGACTGGTCGGCAAGCGCCTCCTCGATGCCTTCGGGACTGTATTTTTCGCCGTCGCTCGCAATCAAAAGACTCTTGAAACGCCCTACTACATAGAGGAATCCGTCATTATCCATGTATCCCATATCGCCCGTATGCAGCCAGTTGTCAATCACCGTTTCGGCGGTCGCCTTTTCGTTTTTATAGTAGCCCGCCATCACGTTTTCGCCGCGAATCACGATTTCACCTTTCTGATAATTAGGAAGTTCCTTTCCGTCGGGATCGCAGATTTTCAAATCCATCCATTTCACCAAATGCCCCGACGAGCCTAACTTGTGCTTTTCCAGACTGTTAGCCGAAATAATCGGCGTAGCCTCCGACAGTCCGTAGCCTTGCAGCATCGGAACGCCTATGGCATAGAAAAATCGCTGTAAATCAATGTCTAACAAAGCGCCGCCGCCTACAAAAAATCTCATCTTTCCACCGAAAGCCTCGCGCACTTTGCTGAACAGAATTTTATCCATCAGCGCAAGGACGGGTTTCTTAAAAATTTGAATGCCTCGACCTCTGTTAAATCCCTCTTTATTATAGGAATACGCCATCTTCACTGCCCAATTGAACAGTTTTTCGGTCTTTTCTCCTTTGGCTCGAATGGACGATTCGATGTTTTTGTGGAAATTTTTCGCCAGCGCGGGAACACTCAGTAATACGGTGGGTTTGAACTCTTTAATGTTAAGCGGAATATTTTTCAGCGTCTCCATCGGCGTGCGACCCGTCTGAACGGTGGCAACGCTCGCGCCGAACGCCATAAAACTGTAAAAACCGGCAACATGCGCAAAACAGTGGTCTAACGGCAGGATAATGAGCGTGCGGTCTTGAGGCGCAATGGTCATCAAACTCAAAGCCTGTTCCACGTTTGCCGTGTAGTTGCGGTGCGTCAGCATCACGCCCTTCGGGTCTGCCGTTGTCCCCGATGTATAGGTGATGTTCGCCAGGTCGTCGGGCTTGATTTGAGCGGCTCTTTCGACGACGGAACCGGGATTTTTTTCCAGATATTCCCTGCCTTTTTCAAGGACTTCCTGCAGCGAAATTTCCTTTTCCCCGTATTTTTCCGGCTCGTCGAGAATGATGATTTTCCTGACCAGCGGAAGCGAAGCGGTAATGGCGCGTATCTTTTTCAACTGTCCGCCCGAAACGATAATATACGTTGTTTTCGAATGTTGAAGCCTGAATATCAAATCGTTACTTTCTTCCAGTTTGATGGATAGCGGCACATTGACTGCGCCCGTATGCAAAATGCCCAATTCGCTGATAATCCAGGCATTCCGACCTTCGGAAAGCATCGCCACATTGTCCCCCGCGCTCACGCCCAGCGACATCAGTCCGGCGGCAAGCAGATGCGCCTTTTGTTTCGTCTCCGCAAAAGTGGTCGGCTCAAACAGTTTCTCATTCTTTTCCCACAGAAAAGGGTTATTCGCGTATTTATCAACGCTTTCGTTCAATAGGTCTATGATTGTTGTACGTTTCATATTTTAAGGTTTATTTGTTATACTTTTATCAATTTTTTTAGAATAAAATATTTTTTTGAATTAGGTTTAAATTACTAATCTATAATTATTTATGTATTCCGGTTCTGCTTTCCATTCACGTCCGAACAATTTACTGCCATTTTCCTTTTTATTTCTCTTTATCCCGTCTTCTCCCCACGTTCCCCATTGTTTAAAGAAAAATGCCACTTCCTGTTATTCGCACTGTTTTTGAACATTAATCAGCCACTTAGGATTCATGGGTCTTGCACTCATGACGCTTTCTCCGCCATCTATAACCCAATGAATACCTGTAAAATCCAATTCACCAACATCATCAATTAACGGCTCAATTGATAGAAAACGAATCTTTGCCTCAATTTCTCTTAAATAATCAATTCGATATTTCGTTTTTTTGTGTTCAACCGTTACTCCTAACCAAACATTATCAGGAACTTTTCGATTAGAAAAATAATCCTGCATAATTTTTTCTCTTTTAGTTAAAATTTGATAATGATGTTGGGGTGTGTTTTTTATCACGTCAAAGATTTCATCCAAAAAGACGAAAGGCATCTCTTCGTGAAATAAATCGCTCATGGAATTGACGAAAAATTTTGTCGGTTTTTTTATATTTAATGGTTGGATTAATCGGTCTGGCAAAATTTTAAATTCAAATCCATTTTCATAACCAGCCACCCCCATAGCCTGCAAACGCCTTGCCATAACTTCCGCATAACAATTCTTGCAACCTGCCGTAACTTTGGAACAACCTATTGAAGGATTCCAAGTGGCTTCTGTCCATTCTATTTTTGTTGTTTTCATTTTTTAAGATTAAATTCAACAATACGTTTTTTTTGACAAACTTGTTCATAAGTGATTAACGGCGATTTTCCTTCATAGTCAATTAACTTACCTTCTTTCATTTTGGAAATTTCCTCTTTTGAGTGAGAAGGAATATGCCCTTGTTTTTGAGTATAATAAAAAGCGTCTTTATTATTTTTAATTTTTCTATCTAAAATTTCTTGTCTTAAACTTTGTTTAAAACTTTCAATTTTAGTAAGTTTTTTACTTTCAAATAAACTTAATTGTTTTTTACTACTATCATCATCAATGTCAAAATTTGCTTCTCCATTTATCTCATTCTTATCCCATGCTGTTTTCAAAAACTTATCAACGGCTCGCGGGTGTGTTGCACCAAAAATGATACCGTATACATTTGCACCTTTTTTTATTGTAAATGGATACAATGAAAGTTTCTTATATTGTTCTCTCAACTGTTCCAAAATACTTTTATGTATATACTTATAAGGATTCTGTTTCGCTCGTTCAATATCAATCTTGAGAATTGATTTGAAAGCATCTGTATCACCATATCGCCATTCATAGGAGGATGAAATAAAATATAGAAAATCTGTTGTTTTTATATTCTCAAATTCACTAATATATTTATCTGCCATAAATTTCATGCCGCTTTGGTCTAAATAAACCAATGAAGGATATTTTTTTATGGTTGTTAACCTTTCGGGAAATATGTTAGCAAAATCTTCATTATAATAAACAATATCTACTTTTGCACTTTCCAATTCAGGATTATCTGACAGAAATTGTTGGCAAGATTCTTTTAATAGCGGATACTTATTATTGTCAAATTCATTAAAGCAAACATTTATTTTTGTTTCTTTTTGAAGAATATTATTTATTTGATTTTTAATCTGTTGTAATATTCGTATTGAACTACCTGCAATTCCATTTTTATCGTAACCCGTACCTGCAAAGAAATCGAAAATCCATAATTCCTTATAACCGCCCATAATAAAAACGGGCAACCATTCTCTCGCATAGTTCTCAAAAATTTCCAATTTGGTTATCGTTCCTTCGTCAAAAGGCTTCTCGTGTAAATCTTTTCTTGGCATATTTATTTAGTTTATATTAAGTATTCCCCTCCTTCTTCCTCCCCGAATTAAATTCCACCAATTTTCTCCAGTCAATACCGCAGTTTTCATTACAAAATTCGTTACAAAATTCTTTTGTAAATTTATTAATTCTTTGTGAATATAATTTCTGAAAATCGTCATTGCGTTCTCTTGCCTTATGTCTTAACGGCTCAACTATTTCCAAATACAAATTTTCATTTCCGGAAATAAATTCCCAAAATTCCTGTCCGCAATATTTAAAATAATCACCTTTATCGGGTTTATTGTCTGTCCCTGTACAACACCCGTTAATCGCCATAACTACCATTTTTGAATTACTCGTCCGCAAAGTTTTTTTTGCTGTAGTAAAATTGGTTTTCATTTTGCCAATGGCTTCGGAATTTCCCCAGTTTGGACTTGATTTTATATTTACAATATAGCGAATAGTATCTTTATCAAACTCTAAATCAACACCTTTAATTCCTGATTTCCAACCGCCATAAACTTGTTGATTGATAAAAATAGCCAAGCCTTTAAGCCAAGCGCCAAAAATGATTTCCTCATTCTTTAGCAATTCATGGTTAATCCACTCCCGTATAATTTGGTATATGATTTGGGTTTCTTGAATGGAATACAAATAAGGATCTTGCTTCCGAACTAAATCTGTAAAAGAAATAGACGATAAAAAGTCCAATCGTTCTTTTTGTAATTCTTCGATCGAATTTTCTAAATATTTATTAATAATATGTTTAAAATCTATTTTCATTTATAAAAAATATTTTTTCTATGCCATTCTATTGATTTTATGTGTGGAAATAACGAATTATTTTCAGGTAAGAAGATATTCTTATTTTCAATTAAACCATTTTCAAAAAAATTGAATTTATCCATTCTACCATAATCATCAGGAATTTTCTCTGACAAAGAAGATATTAGCATTTTATAATCATCCGTTAAGGAAAACCAGCCAACATCAAATGCCCAATGATGTAGATGACACAATGCTAAACCATTCCAAATATCATCTTTTCCATTTTGAGTATGAGAAACTATGTGCGCTGCTTCAACCTCCCAAAATTGAAGATTGGGAGATTTAATTTTTAATCCGCAAACGCAGCATCTGTAATCATAATTTTCTATTACAGCCTGTCTAAAACCGCGAGAACGGAGATTTGTTTCTCTTGTTACAGTTGTTTTTCGCTTCATTCCAATTGGATTATAATTCTCCGGTGCAGGTTTGCCCGTAAGTTTTTTTATTTCTTTTTCCACTTCATAAGATTTTATTAACAAATGATCTTTTTGTTCTATTGGAATATTTAACAGTTCAAGCGCTTTATCAAAACCGTTTTCTGTGAGCATCCATTCTTTTTTATTTGTTAACTTTTGGGAAACAGAAGGTTTTACAATTAAGTTGCTGTTAGATAATGAGTCAGCTGCTCTATACAATAATCTATGCCAAAGTGGGGTTTTGACTATTCTGTTTTCCTTTCTATAAATTCTTTCCAATGGAATAACCCGCTGTTCTTCGGACAATGAAAAAATATCGGCAATTTCATTTACAATTTCTTCGCCGGCAGAAAATTCCTTGACAACTCCATTATGACGAAAAAGAGTCTTCAAGAGTTCCTTTTCGACCTCTTGTTTTGAAGGCATCACCATTTTTTTTAACATTTCTCCTTCGTAACTCATTTTAACTCATCCATTCTTCTAAATTCCCTCCAAAAATTCTAAATAAAACTCCCCATTTTTCCAGCGGCTTCCCGATAGGATTTCACCAAGTCCGACATCGCTTCCGCCACGGTCTCAGGCTGTTTGAGAAGTGCGGCGACCTGTCCGATTTCGATTTGTCCTTCTTCCAGATCGCCCTCGAAAATACCTTTTTTGGCGCGACTTTTGCCCAAAAGAGCGGTCAGTTGTTCGGCGGTCGCCCCTGCGGCTTCGGCTTCTTCGACAGCCGTTTTGAAGGCGCTTTTTGCCAATCGGGTAGGCGATAACTTCTTCAATAACAGTTTGGTATCGCCCTCTTCGAGCGAAAGGCAAAGATTTTTGAAATTGTCGTGCGCCGAACTTTCCCGCGTGAGCGCAAACCGCGTGCCAATCTGCACGCCTTCGGCGCCAAGCGCCTCGGCTGCAAGAATTTGTGCGCCGCTTGCAATACCTCCGGCAGCAATTAAAGGCAATGAAGTCGCTTTTCTGACGGCGGGAATGAGGCAAAGCGTCGTCGTTTCCTCGCGCCCGTTGTGGCCGCCCGCTTCAAAACCCTCTGCTACAACGGCGTCCACGCCTGCTTCTTCGCATTTCCGGGCAAAACGCGAGTTGCTGACGACGTGCACAACGGTTATTCCGTTATCTTTCAAATGTTTCGTCCATTTGGCAGGACTTCCCGCCGAAGTGAAAACAATTTTAATTCCCTCATTCACAATAATATCCATGATTTTCTCGATTTCGGGATACATCAAGGGAACGTTCACGCCAAACGGTTTACCGGTTGCCTTTCTGCATTTTACGATATGTTCCTGCAAGGTTTCGGGGTGCATGGAGCCTGCGCCGAGCAGTCCCAAGCCGCCCGCATTGCTCACCGCCGACGCTAATCGCCAGCCGCTACACCACACCATACCTCCCTGAATAACAGGATATTCAATTCCGAAAAGATGACAAATTCTGTTCATATTTTACGTTCTTTACAGGGGTAAAGATACAAGCAATTTTGTGAATTTCCAAAAAAACACTATATTTGTCGGGCATTGCAAGACGAAAACCGTATGAAATTTTTATTTATTATACAGGGAGAAGGACGGGGGCATCTGACGCAGGCGATATCGCTGGCGGAGATGCTTGGGAGGCATGGGCACACTGTTACAGAGGTACTTGTGGGAAAAAGTAACTCGCGCGACGTACCGTCGTTTTTCAGGGAAAGGATAGGCGCGCCCATCCGCATTTACGACGCTCCGTCGTTTGTTTTCAAGAAAAACAAGATGCACATTGACAAGTTGCGGACGTTTCTGTTCAATCTTAGTCCCGACAAAATTCGGAAGTACGGAAAAAGTATCGAAACGATTTATAAACATCTGAAAAACAATGTTCCCGATGCGGTCATTAACTTCTACGAGTTGCTGCCCGGATTGATGTATTTGCGCTACAAGATTGATATTCCGCTGATTAGCATAGGACATCAATTCATGCTGAAACATCCTGATTATCAGTTTGGTAAGGATGATTCGCAAAACATGATGATTTTGAGGCTGCACGCGCTTCTGACGGGGATAAGCGCGAGCAAAATTCTGGCGCTGTCGTTCTATCCGATGAAAGATTATTTACGGGAAAAATTGACGGTGATGCCGCCGCTGTTGAGAAAGGAAGTCCTTGAAATACAGCCTTCCAACGGCGATTATATTTTAGGCTACATGCTCAATACGGGCTATCTGAACGAAGTGCAAAAATGGCACGAAAAACACCCGGACATAAACCTGCATTTTTTCTGGGACAAGAAAGATGCTGATAATGAATTGGTTATAGACAAAAATTTAACGATGCACCAGATTAACGATAAAAAATTTCTGCAATACATGTCTGATTGTCAGGGATATATCACGACGGCGGGGTTTGAATCGGTTTGCGAAGCGCTGTTTCTGGGCAAGATGCTGATGCTGATTCCCGCGCATTTGGAGCAGGAAATCAACGCTGCCGACGCTGCGTCCATTCATGGCGGCGTTGTGGGTAACAGTTTCGATTTGAGCGTTTTACTGGATTATATCCAACAGGGATCCGGCTTTGACGTTGAAGGTTTCAGGCGTTGGGTCTTGTCAGCCGAAGAACTGTTTATCAGGGAATTGGAAGAAATCACTCAAAAATAAGCGAAAACATTTTTTCGGGATTCAGTATTTCGTTTGCCGTTTCAAGTATCTGTGCAGCAGTAACTTTCTCTATTTTTCCAAAAATTTCTTCGGGCGTTTCATAGCGGTTGAAATGCAGGAACGATTTTCCCAGCGCGAGCGCGAGACTTTCCTTGTGGTCGGTCGCAATACCCAATTGCCCGATTGCCTGTTTTTTTGCTTTTTGCAGTTGAATCTCAGACAGTTTATGATTTCTCAAATCCTCCAATTCCTTTTTTGCGAGATGGATTCCTTCGTCCCTGTTTTTGTGGTCAATGCCGAAATAAACGGCGAAAACGCCTGTGTCCGTGTAAGATGTGATATTGGATTCAACCGTATAGACCAATCCCCTTTTTTCGCGCAGGCTAATATTCAGGCGACTGTTCATGCCCGGTCCGCCGAGAATGTTGTTGAGCAGAAAAAGCGGATATTTCCTCTCGTCGTGCATATTGCAGGCTCTGCCTCCGATAATCACGTGCGACAGGTGGTTTTTCCGTTTTTTGACGGTTTGAAGCGGCACGACGGCTTTGGGCGGCTCCCTTTTGAGCAATGACCGGGTAGCGGGAATGTCGGAAAAATATTTTTCGGCTGTCCGTAAAACGGTCTTAAAATCGGCGCACGACGTCGAGAAGAAAATCATATTATCGGCTGTATAATAGCGATTTATAAACGAAAGCGTCTCACCTGAATGAAACGATTTCAGCGATTTTTTATTGCCCAAAATATGATGACCGAGCGAATGACCTTCGAAAAGCATGTTCTCATAATCGTCGTAAATCAGTTCCGACGGATTGTCTTCATACGACTGTATCTCTTCAATTACCACTTCACGCTCTTTTTCCAGTTCATTTTCAGGGAATTGAGCGTTGATAATCAGGTCGGACAGCAATTCGGCGGCGCGTTGAAAATCCTGCTCCATAAAGATGGAATAGACGAGCGTTTCTTCCTTGGAAGTGTAGGCATTCAGTTCACCGCCAACGTTTTCCATGCGATTGATGATGTGCCACGACTTGCGTTTTTTTGTGCCCTTGAACAGCGTATGTTCGACAAAGTGCGCCAATCCGTGTTCGTTGGGCAGTTCGTCGCGCGAGCCGGCATTGACGGCAAATCCGCAATAGGCTACTTTTGAGGTCGTTTGCAGGTGTACGATGCGCAAACCGTTTTGAAGTGTGTGATACATTTTTTT
>JAITMT010000010.1 GCA_031277235.1 Tannerella sp. | reverse complement strand
GGCGTGGCAGCACAGAGGGAAATCATAACAAACCACCTCAAAGAGGGGGTAATGCTGAATGAGTACGTAGAGACGGAAACAGGGAAACGCAATGACCGACCGAAATTGATGCAGGCGTTGGAACAGTGCCGCAAAACCAATTCCATTTTGGCGGTTGCCAAGTTGGACAGGCTTTCTCGCAACGTGGCGTTTACCTCAAAACTTTTGGAAAGCGATGTTGAAATTTTGTTTTGCGATTTTCCCGAAGCAAACCGTCTTATCCTGCATATAATCAGCAGTATAGCGGAATATGAGGCAAATCTTATATCCATCCGCACCCGACAGTCCCTTCAGGCGAAAAAATCACGTGGCTACCAACTTGGGAAATCCGAAAACCTGATGAACAGACACAGGCAAGCAATAGCAAACAGCAACAAAACCAATACGCAAAAGGCGATTGACAACGCCAACAACCGACGTGCCGCCGCCCTAATCAAAGCGATGGCCAACGACAACAAGACCTTTGCCGAAATCACAAAATCACTGAACAGTCAGGGATTTAAGACAAGTCGAGGCGGTCAGTTCCAAATCGTGCAGGTACAACGGATTTACAAAAAATATTGCGTCTCTATGCCGTAATTGTATGATTATATGATTTTTATTCCCCTGTTTAAAATATTTTCCTTACAACGCCTTTCCCGATGAAATAACCGTCTTTATCAATAAAACCCAAATCTTCACCAATTCTAACCATTGCCAAGCCCTCTGAAAAAGAATAAGCGTAATCGAAAATAAACGGAATAACCTCTTTTCCTGTTTTGTCAATATAACCGTATTTGCCATTTTTCATTACCCACGCCAAACCTTCCGAAAAAACGTCTCCATTTGAATACTTTAAGGGAATAACCTCTTTTCCTGTCTTATCAATATATCCCAATAATCCATTTTTCACTACCACTGCCAAACCGTCTGAAAAAAAACTTGCACTGTCATATATAAAGGGGATTACTTCTTTACCTGCCTTGTCAATAAATCCGAAAAATCCATCTTTATTGACACACCCCAAACCCTCTGAAAAGCGGTTTGATAAATAATTGTAAATAAATGGGATAACTTCATTGCCCTCTTTGTCGATAAATCCCCACAAATCCCCTTTCCTGACCAATGCCAAACCGTCGTAAAAAGGTTTTGCTTCGGTATAGGTTACGGGAAGGACTTCCCTGCCTGTTTTATCAACATATCCCTGAAACCGACCGTCATAAATATATGCCAACCCCTCTGAAAAATCGCTCGCATAATGAAAGGAAATAACCTCTTTTCCTGTTTTGTCGACAAAACACTTTTTGCCGTTTATTGACACACGTGCCAACCCTTCATGAAAAAGCCCCAAGTCATAGTAAAGATAGATACAGGGGATAACCTCATTTCCCGATTTATCTATAAATCCCCATGTCTCGTTTGGTTCTATTTTCAACACAGGCAACAACCCTTCGCTCCAAATTGTGCTGAAATTGTCATACTTAGCCA
This sequence comes from Tannerella sp., assembly GCA_031277235.1. Lineage (GTDB taxonomy): Bacteria > Bacteroidota > Bacteroidia > Bacteroidales > Tannerellaceae > Tannerella. Next base: position 7,786 of record JAITMT010000010.1, on the reverse strand, counting down.
ATGCCTGCGATAGTTTTTCCCTGTCATCGGACGACAATTTCACAGGATTTGCGCCATTGACGGAAGTTGAAAAACCAATCAGTAGTACAAATAAAATGGCTGCCATAAAAAAGTAATTTCGTTTCATTGAAATTTTTGATACCCTTCTAATGTCTCCCCTGTGATTGTCATCGTTTCGTTATACTCGCTTTCTTCACAGTCTTCACAATCGGGACACACCGTTTTACCATTCAAATGCACCATATTACCTTGAATTGTAAATGTTCCTGTTGTTATGCAATCATCGCCCGAAGAGAAAGATCCGTCTGCTTCAAAGGTAAATTCATGGTTGGTATCGCTATTTATCCAATCCCCTACAATCCAAGCAAAATCAGCATTATCGTTTTCAGAACTTCCCTGTGCCAATCCTTCCCTTAAAGTAGTTTTCATTTCTTGCATCATCGCCTCCGCTTCTTCAGATGCTAACAAAGATAAGTGAGACAAATAATCAACAACCAATTGTTCGCCGCCAATACTGTTTGTCCAATCTTCAAAGTCAATGTTGTTGTCAGAAGCCCATTTCTCAGCAATTGGCATCATTTCGTTTCCTACCTTAAATCCTATTTCCTTTCCTTCTTTTTCCAATGCTTTCTTATCTACATCAGGATAAAAATAAGACATTGTTTCATCTTCATATACAAGAAGTTGTGCTAATTTCTCATTTAGTTTCAAGTCAGAAACAAAATATTGGTCTAAACGTTCATAGAGGTTAGTCATCAGTGTTTCCTGTTCCTGTTCTGAAAAGGTAGAAAACGTTTTTTCTGTGCTGAAAAGGTTTGCGATAATAATAATGGCAATGATGACAGCAACAAATATCCCTACCCATTTCAAGCAACCTTTTTTCGATTTCTTTCCCGAACTTTGGGCAGGTGCTTTTGTCGCTCCGATATTTTCATTGTTTCTATTCGTGGGAGGTGGAGGCGGTGTGTTTGATGTCTGTGTTGGTTGTACTACCTGTGAACTCACTGTCTGTGTAAGGTTTGCACCGCAATATTTGCAATTGTTGCTATTCTTTTCAATCTGCTTTCCGCAATATTCACATATCCAATTTCCTGTTTCCTCTCCTGCTTTTGGCATACTCAAATCATCTTGCTTTTTCTTTTCAATTGTCGAGATAATCTGATCCCTGTTCCAAGAAACCAATTTCATGGAGTTTCCATTTTTGTCTGTGATTGTTAAAACTCTCGATATGCCAAACATCTCATTCGTTTTAACCATACTGACAATATCTTCTATTTTCATATACTTCTTGGAAAGGTCTCCGAAATTGATAGCGTGAGGTTTAAAGAATATTTCGGTGTCAGCAATCCATAAATGGCCTCCTTGAGAATTGCCCGCACTTTCAAAGTAGTTGGCAGCAAATTTTTCTTTTGGCACCATTATTCTTGGTGTCAATGCTTCGGCATTGACATCATCCTGTACTCCAATGCTTTGTGTGAAATCAAATATGTTCACACTATCACAATATTGACAATAAGCAATTGGGTCTCCTAAGTTATACTTAAGATTAGCTCCACAATTTGAGCAATTTAACGCTTTTAAAGTTCCCATAAGTTATATTTTTTTGTTAATATGAATAATCTTTTTTTAATTGTTTTTTGAAATAATATATGTAATAGTCAAGACAATAGCTTCAAACATCACAATCAGCAGAATTGCCATAAGAGCAGAATTGTCTTCGTATCGTTGCGGCGCAAACAATCCCAAAATAAAGACAATAAAGCCCAAGATACTGAACAGGAAAGACAGCGAAATCTTAAAGCCGTCTTTTAAAGCAATTTGCCCAACAGCGTATAGTAAAACAGTCGTGGCGATAATCACGCCGCAATTCAGCAACATATTAAAAGTAGGATAACTGCTTATCATACTTCCAAACAACAGGTTGGAAAACAACAGGACTAAACCTGCAATCAGCGTAATGTTTTTCAGGTATTTATAAATTAGGAGGTAAAGGTGGAGGCATTTGTCCACCGAATGAATTACTAAACTCTTGTAATGTGCCGATTTTTGCCCAACTTGGCATCCCCCGTTTCCATGCCAATGTATCAGCGTTCACTTGTCCCTGTAAAATCAAATTTGCTACTGTTTGGAAGTTAAAACCACCTTGTTGTTGGTTGTTGAGGTGCAAAAAATAAGAAGGTTCCTGTGGAAGCGGAGGCGGCGTAGAAGGTGCTGTCGGGTTGGTGCTCATGGTTTGGGCAAACATATTACCCATTTGTGCGCCAACTCCCAAGCCTGCCCCAAGTCCTGCCCCTAAATTCATCATTCCGCCTCCTTCATTTTGGGCTGCGGCTTGCATCACATCAAAACTGCGTTCCATTTGGTAAACATCTTTGCCTGTGATTTTCATCCGTGCAGCCAAATCTTTTGCCTCTTTCAGTTTGACAATGCTTGGATCGTCTTGCGGAATATTGATTGACATAAACGAAAATTCGATTACATCAATACCGTATTTGTTGAAAGTGGGGTTTAATTGCATGTTGCAATATTCCGACATGTCAATCAGGTGGGCGTTAATTTCCAAGATTGAGACATTGCTCAGTGCAATCTTTTGAGAGATTAGGGTGCTTAGTTGTGCTAAAACTTTTCCCTTGAAATACTGTTCGATTTTTTCGGAGGTAAAAGAAGTCATGTTTCCTATCAAAGTTTCGAGAAACAGGCGGGGTTCCTTCACTTTAATACCGTATTGTCCAAATGCACGAACAGGAACTATAACCCCATAACGGGGGTCTTCCAATTGGATAGGGGTAGGAGTTCCCCATTTGACATCCAATTTTGAGATTTGATTGACAAACCATACTTCAGCCTTAAAAGGACTTTCAGAGCCGAAAGGCAGGTTAATCAATTTGTTTAGCAAAGGGATATTTGCGGTTTTCAAGGTGTGTGTTCCCGATTGGAACTCATCATAAACCTGACCTCCTTTTACGAAAAAGGCGGTTTGCGCAGGATAAACAACTAATTGTGTGCCTATCCTCAAATCGTCAGAAGGAAATTTATAGACAAATTCCTTATCATTGACTTCACATTTAACTACATCTATCAGGGCCATATATATTTTATTTAAAATAAAAAAAGCATAGAACCGACCTGTATATATTGCTGTGTGGGATTAGCGTTGCCCAAGAAGTCATATATACCATCAGCTCCATGCCGTATATGGCATGAAACTTATTGTATATTAGATGACTTCTTTCCGCAAGGAAAAATTTTGAAACGCTAATTTCCACAGCATCTAATTGTCTGAAATTTCAATAATTCGGATAACTCTTTACCCTGAATTGAGTACAAAGATATGCATTTTTTTTATAATCAAATTTTTTTTCAAAAAAAATCGTTGATTTTGGTTTTCAGAACCTTAAACAAAGTTTTGTCGAATATGAATACGCGCCGCTTCGGTACGCCTGTATCAGCGTCGGGCAACGTCCTGTCATTGGGACGGACATTCAAACCCGAAACGCCATACAACCGACAGGGAGGCAATCGAATAACACGCCAACAATACACTAAGTTTTTGTCTTTTATACCTCCCATGTATCAGCCAATTAACTTTTTCCTCGCCTCATCGTACATATAATAGAACGAGCCTAAACTCTTTTCCTGATACGCATAACTGCCTATCCTGTCGTACACCTCATCACATTCGCCTTCGTCGTATTTGCTGCTTTGACTGCTGACTGCGTGAAACAGTTTGCGCCCGTCTTCACCGAACTCATTGTTGAATATGATAGCCAAGTCGCGCCAATCTTCGTATTTTTCCGCAAGGTTGAGGCGGTTTCTCTGAATGTCGCCAATCGCATCGTTCAGCCTTTTGTCGTCCTCTATCGCAATCACCGTATTATAATAATGATGTTCCCTTGCAGGCTTTGTATAAAGACCTGTGTATTGCTCTGCCGTAAGGTTATAGTGTGCGTCGGGGTCGTGGGAATAGATACGCAATCGGTTAATCTCCTTACAAGTCGTGTCGATGACAATTCCCCTGCCTGCCAAAGACTTTTCCAACGCCAAGAAGTGTCCCAAATGCTGTCGGGGGTCTTTGATTGGAACGATGGCGAAAAGTCCTTCACCCGAACAGCTGCGTCCCAAGTAGGCAATGTTTTCGATTTGCTTCAATTCGTTGAAAATCGCATCCATATCCCTTTGTTGGTCTTTTTTGTCAATGTCAATACAGATTAACCCGCTGTGGTTCAACAGGTTTTCCGCCTTGCGTCCTGCACCGAAAACCCCGCTTACCGTAATGGCAGGCAGCATTTTTTTGCGCTCCTTAAAGTCGGGTTGCCGCCGTATCGTCTCCAAATCTATACTTTCATTCCTGTTTTTCAGGAAGTTGTAAAGGTTTATCACTCGTCCCTCCGTATTCATTACGGTGGAATAGCAACTGACCGAAACATCCAAGACGTTTTTACCCTTTTCCATTTGTACCTGTCCGTCTTCCTCATCCCGACAGGGGAAAGGAATGTCAATGAACGGCAATTCCCTGTGTTCTTCTTCGTAATAATTCCCTGTGTCAATGTCATATTTGAGGTATGCAACGCCCTGACATCCCAAGTTCTTGAATTTCACCTTTTCGACGTGTATTTCGGTTATCGCCGCCGCCTTGTCCCGATGTACGGTCAAACAGTAGTCCGCTTTGTTCGCAAAATTAGCGGAGCCGTTAATATCGTAGTAGTTCGGCACTTCAAACACGCCGTCATTCTTGCTCATTTTGCGTGGATGGGCAACCAAATGAATGAGTATATCAAACCTTTTTGCAAAGTTTGAAAGCCTGTCCAACAATTTGCTGATGTACTCGGTTTCGGTCTGATTGGATGCCCGTTGATGTTCCAAACGGTTGTAGGGGTCTATTACCAATACCTTTATCTTTTCCTCCTGTATCAACTGTTCGGCACACTCCAAAATGTCGTCCAACGTTTCTACCGCCTCATAGTTGAGAAAGAAAAAGTTGTCCGCAATGTGGTCGAGCGACCTGTTAAATTCGTCTATGTTCAGCCTGTTTCTGTCAAAGGGTTTCCCGCTTGTCTTGCTGACCAACTTTTGCAGGTGATACCCTATCGGGTAGTTTTCGGGCGAAAAGAAAAGCGTTTTCCACCCATACAGCCTGTTCAACCGAACAAGCATAAAGTCTAAAAATTCCGATTTGCCGAAGTTAGGCACGCCTGTAATGACCGACAAACGCCCTGTTTCCCATCGGATAATCCTGTCTACCTCATCCAAACCGATGCCAAAACCTTTCGGCAATCCGTTTTGATACATTTGCAAGGCGTTTTCTCTTACCTGTGCTTTTGAAAAAATTCTGTTCAATGTTTGATTTCCCATTTGTAATTGTTTTTTATTAAATTAAATTTATTACTCATTATCAATCCTTTATTCTCTTGGATTGTCTGTGTGTATGCGCCTTCCGAAATTTCGCCGTTGCGATACTTCCTTTCCGTTTCGTTCATCGTTTTGAGCGATTTGGCGATGTTGTCGGGCAATCCTTTCGGCGTGGACTGCTTCGCTTTATTATCCTTATTATCAGATAATTTCCGTACAGGTTTCCCCAACATCGCCGCACCGCTATCGAACAACGCCCTTATCCTGTCCTTTTTCAGAAAAAAGTAGGTCGTGTTATATCCCCCCTCATCTCCCTTTTTCCTGCCGCTAAAAACGTTCACGTACTCTGACAGTTCCTTCATATCCCTGTTAAAATCCTTATAGTCAATCAACAGTTCCTTTTGGGCAATGTGTTTCTTGGAAAACTCGAAATGATACGCTTTCCCGTAAATCCGATGAACGGTTTCATCGGCATTCAGGGTTTGCATTTTACCAAGCAAGTTAGCGAGGATTAAACCTTTGTTTTTAGTCAAAGGTTTAATCAATTCGGGCACCAACTTCGTGAAAGTGAGTTCCCTGTCCAAGTATTTCTCTAAAAAACTGTCCATTTCAAAAGTTTTGTCGGATAGTCAATTTTCAGGAATTTTCAACCAATAATCTTTCAGCGCATCGCTGATTTTCTTTTTTGTCTCGGCACTTTTCGTTTTTCCCGTATTTGCCTGACTGATTTTATCCCTGACCGTCTGCGGTCTGATTTTTCCGATGTTTGCCTGACTTATTTTTTCTTTGGTTTCAGGACTTAACCTTCTGCTTTGTCTTTCCATACTGTAAGATTTATTATTTTAGTTATTATACATATATATAAATAGCAGTTCGTTTGTAAAATTCAAGAGTTAAGTTGATTTTTTAATAAATCGGGAAAGGAAACCCACAGGGGGTTACGTTTCCCTTCTTACCTATTCTTATTATATGCGGGGGTATACCCCCTTTAGGTAGTGGGGGTAAACCCCTGTTAGATTTTCCCCGACTGCCTGCCGTTTTTTCCAAATTTTTTTGGGGGTATGTGCAGTTATGCCTTAGTTGATTATTAAGATTGATTGCTTCAATCAAAATCTTTCAAAGTATACACAGGGAAGGGAGGGGGGAGTGTTCCACCCCCTACCTGTTCAACAATCGGTTGTTAATGTCGCTCATCCTGTACCGCTTCTTTCCGCCGACGGAAACAGGCACTAAATAGTCCTGTTTCGCCCATCGCCATAGTGTTGACGGGTCTACCTCCAACATTTCGCTCGCCCGTTGACGGGAGATATACGTCTCCGTATTCTCCGCAACAACCAAATCCTTCATCTCCCGCTTCGTTTGCTGAATTATATCCTTTGCAAACTCTTTCAGGTCATTCAAACCTACCGAAACGGTGATGTTCGTTTCATTTAAAATCTCTTTGATATTCATAACAATTTGATTAATAATTATTTCATCTTATACTTATTCTTAAATCCCCAACAAGGACAAAACAGTCGTCTATCGAATTTAGTCAACCTGTCCATCGTATATGTAATATCAGAGTTCGGGTATTCCTGCTGTTCATCAATAAACCGCATACCAAAGTTAATGCCATTACGTTTTGACAATATCGAATGATATTCATCTTTCCATTCCACCCCGATGGATGGCAAAAAGTACCTTTTAAAGTTGTCGATATCCATAGAAATTACACCGCCTACGTCTTTCATATAATAGACGTTAATTTTCTCATTTTCACCATTAATCAGTATGTTTTTCTGTTCGCCTTTGAATAAATCGTTGGCAAAATCAAACGATGAATAACCCGTTGCGAAGCCCAATCCAAAACTTGGAAACAGGTATGAAAAAATGTCGTGTACGCTCATAGATAGATACACTTTGTTCGAGACTAACATTACACTGATGTTTCCCCTGTCGAAAAATTCAACTTTTTTCTTTTTCGCAGTCTCACTTTGAAGGTTTTCCGTTCCCCCACTTACATTCGGAACATTTTCAACTGATTGTCCAACAGATTTAAAATTTTTCATACTTTTTGTTTTTGAATTAAATACTTCATTATTAATTATTTGTTGTACGTTTTTTTTCGCTGCCGTACTTTCAGCTCTTTCAACATTTTTCATCATTTAAAAAAATTAATTTAAACATAAATTCCTGAATAACATTTGTTTTCATCTTCCAAAAGTTCATTTTCCAACGTATTGCCTCCAAATGCCTCATAATCGGCATACACACAATCGGCAATCTCCCTGTACACGTCCATCCCTGCCACAGAAGGTTCCGCTTGGCAATCGTACATTAAATAATATGCCAATGCCGCATCGCCAAAACCCGCATCCTTTTCAGTCATCAAATTTTGAATGTCCTGAAAATTTTCCTCTACATAATCCCTAATCGTAAAGTACGTGTCAAACGC
>JAITMT010000556.1 GCA_031277235.1 Tannerella sp. | reverse complement strand
AAAAAAACTCCTGCAAAAGGAGTGGTTGGTTTGAAAATCTTTTGTATCTTTGTCATATCAGTTTGAAATTAGCTGTCACTTGTTTGATGTTTGACGCCACTAAATTAAGTGATTTTTTTTAAACTGCAAAGTGTTGCAACAATTTTGTTTACAACGTTTTGAATTTTTTTTTGAAAATTTGATGCGGATTTAGGGTTATAAAGAATGTACACAATCAAAATGAAAAAATATGTGTTTGTTTCGTATGATAATAATTAGAATTGGCATCATCCTGCTTATCATGTGTTTCTCCGGCAGTTTACAAGCCCAAGATATTATGGATGAAGAGGAAGAAGTTATTGTAATAAAAGACAGATGGAAAGCGACCAAAGAAGGTGAAATGGAGCATTATAAGGATTATGTACCTGATATAGTTCCGGAACATTTTGTTTTGGGAACTCTTCAATTTTTCAATGCAGGAGAGGGAGACCAATTTGATTTGTATCAACATTACGAAGAGCCTTTGGTAAATTATTTAATAAAATTTGCTGCGGAAAAATTTAAAATTTCTCTACAAAAAGAGAAAAATGATAGAGGTTATACGGTGTATTCATCTGAATTATCAAACAAAATAAAAAACTATTTCGACACGGATAGGAAACTGAAAGATAATATTTTTAATTCGGATGAAGAAATCTGTTCATTTTTACTCGGTGTTTATTATAGAAACGGTTACAAAATCAATGATTCTATTTTCAAAATACGATACGGTGACACGGCATATACATTGTTGAAAAAGATGGATTGTGGCAGGATATTCAATATAAAATATAAATACATGATTCCGGGTGGTAATGTGTATTATTTTGAGCCGTCTATTCTTTTGAAGAAATATTTGGATACGATAGAGAATGAAAGATTATTGCTGTATCAATCTTTTTTGGAATACAATGACAGCAGCAAAGAGAAAGAACTGCAATATAGAAAAGATGAAAAAGAAAAGATGGAATCTTTTTTCCATTATTTTTAGAAACAATCTTTTATGAATTTTTTTCAATTCTCTGATAAATCTTTTTTGTTTTTTCCTCTTTTCCTTTGCTATTAAAGAATCTTTTTGTACTTTTGCGCACAAAATTTTAAAATTTGTGCATTTAAACAATGTCTGAAACGAGGTCAAAAACACGGGAACTATTGATTGATGCGGCACGGAGAGTCTTTGCCCGCAAGGGAATTGCGCGTACCACCATGAACGACATCGCCAATGCGTCGAAAAAGGGCAGGCGCACGCTGTACATGTATTTCAAAAACAAGGAAGAACTTTCTTCGATAGTAATTGATAATGAGATGTCCCAGTTGCAAGTCATGCTCGAAGAGGTTGAAAAAAAGGACATTCCGGCGGACGAGAAGTTGATTACATTTATATATACGCGTTTGGAAGCCTTCAAGGATGCCGTTACGCGCAACGGTTCGCTGAGGGCTAATTTTTTTCACGATAGCTGGAACGTGGCAAAAATCCGTAAAGAGTATAATATTCAGGAAATTGCACTCATTAAAAAAATTTTGTCAAGCGGTATCAAGGAAAAGATTTTCAGTATCCCGAATCTGAATAATACGGCTTTGATCCTTCACTATTCCCTGAGAGGGCTGGAAGTCCCCTATATCAGAGGTTTGCTGGGCGATCCTTCCGAAAATGCCACGCAGCGCAGGGAAAGTGTTAAGAAATTGATTTTTAACGGTATAAAACTAAGAAAGTAATGTATGTAAATGCAACGGGATTTTATATCCCTGAACAAAGAATTGATAATGAATATTTTACCCAAAAAACAGGATTGACCGACGACTGGTTTATTCAGCGGACAGGCATCAAAACACGTTCGCGCGCCCGCGATGACGAAAATGTGAATACTATGAGTGTGGAAGCCGTCAAAAACGCCTTACCATCATTGTCTTACGATATAACGGAGGTAGATTTGATCATTTCCGCGACTTATTCGCCTTTCGACATGCTGGGCACGGCGGCGCACGTCGTTCAGCGCGTGTTTAACATTCCGGACGCCAAGGCGTTTTCGATAACGTCAGCCTGTTCGTCGTTCATAAACGCGCTCGAAATTGCGGAAGGATATTTTGCCACGGGAAAAGCGAAAAAGGCTTTAATTCTGGGAGGAGATAAAAATTCAGCCTATTCCGATGATAATGACCCGAAAACGGGACATTTGTGGGGCGATGCGGCGGCGGTATTTTTCGTTTCGGCGGACAGGATTTCGGAAAACGACAGCGAAATATTGGATATTAACACGGAAGGGCTGGGTTGCGTAAGCAAAGGTCCCGAAGGTGTAACACTCAGACTGTTAGACCAAATCATCGCCATGCCCGAAGGGAAGGATGTTTTTGTGCAGGCTTGCACTTACATGCCGAAAAATGCGCAGTATTTGTTGGAGATGCACGGATATTCATTCGATGATTTGAGTTATTTTATTGGACATCAGGCAAATATGCGTATTCTGAAAAATATTGCGGAAAATTACAAGATACCCGAATCGAAAATACTTAGCAACATTGAAGAACTGGGAAATACGGGTTCGGCAAGTTGTGCGCTCGTTTTTGCCCAGAATCAACCCAAATTCCGGAAAGGAGATTTGGTGTGCATCAGCGCGTTTGGCGGAGGATATTCGGCGGGGGCGTGCCTTGTTAGCATTTGAAGATTTGAGGATTTGAAAATTTGAGGTTCAAGGTTCAAAGTTTAGGAGTTAATTCATTTAAAAATAGAATATTATGGGATTATTAACAGGAAAGACGGCGCTGGTTACGGGCGCCGCAAGAGGGATAGGAAAAGCGATTGCGATGAAATTCGCTTCGGAAGGCGCTAACATTGCATTCACCGATCTGGTGGCGGACGATAATTTCAAAGCCACTGAAATCGAGATACTTGCAATGGGCGTAAAGGCAAAAGGATACGCTTCCAACGCTGCCGATTTTGAGCAGGCGCACAAAACGGTCGAGGAGGTTTTGAAGGATTTCGGACAGATTGATGTGTTGGTCAATAATGCCGGCATCACGCGCGACGGACTGATGATGCGAATGACCGAACAGCAGTGGGACGCCGTTATCAGCGTCAATCTGAAGTCGGCGTTCAACTTCATCCATGCGCTTACGCCGGTGATGATGAGGCAAAAAGGCGGCAGTATCATCAATATGGCTTCGGTGGTAGGCGTTTCGGGCAATGCCGGTCAGGCAAACTATTCGGCTTCCAAGGCGGGAATGATCGGGCTGGCAAAATCCATTGCGAAGGAACTCGGCTCGCGCGGAATTCGTGCCAATGCGATTGCTCCGGGCTTCATTATCACGGATATGACGGCTGCCCTGTCCGACAAGGTGCGCGAAGAATGGGAAAAAACAATTCCCCTGCGACGCGGCGGTACGCCCGAAGATGTGGCAAACGTTGCAACTTTCTTGGCGTCAGACCTTTCATCGTACGTTTCGGGACAGGTGATTCATTGTGACGGAGGAATGAACACGTAAAGCCCCTCCCCAACCCTCCCAAAAGGGAGGGAGTTATCCCCCTCGGGGGAGTTAGAGGGGGGCTAATATTCACAATGGAAGTTTTATACGAAGACAATCATCTCATTGCGGTCAATAAAAACTGCCATGAGATTGTGCAGGGCGACAAGACGGGCGACGCGCCGCTTTCGGAAACGCTGAAAGCGTATCTGAAAGAGAAATACAACAAGCAAGGAAATGTGTTTCTGGGCGTTACGCACCGTCTCGACCGACCTGTTACGGGCGTTGTGATTTTTGCCAAAACCGGCAAGGCGCTTTCGCGGATGAACGAAATGTTTCGCAATGGCGAAGTTAAAAAAACATACTGGGCAATCGTGAAAAACCGTCCCGCCCGCGACGAGGCGGAACTGACGCACTGGCTCGTACGCAACGAAAAACAAAACAAATCCTACGCCTACGACACGGAAAAACCCAACGCCCAAAAAGCCGTGCTGCATTACCGGCTGATTGGGACTTCGGACAACTATTTTCTGCTCGAAATAGACTTGAAAACCGGTCGTCATCACCAAATCCGCAGTCAACTTGCCAAAATCGGCAGCCCGATAAAAGGCGACCTCAAATACGGTTTCGACCGCTCCAATCCCGACGGCGGCATCAGCCTCCACGCCCGCAGCGCCTCGTTCATTCATCCGGTCTCAAAGGAACAGATTGATATTGTTGCGCCTGCTCCGGAAGACAGGATTTGGAAAGCATTTTTTTAGTGATTTTTTTACGGCTTCAATGCTTCATGACACAATTATCTGATTTACAGATAGATATAATCTAAAATTATCTGTAATACGGCATTTGGACTAATTGGCTTTACCGTGCCTTTTCCGTAATTCTACAATTAAATCATTAATAGACAATCCTTTACTCGTAAGCAACACGATTAAGTGATAGATCAAGTCCGACGCTTCGTAAATGAAACGGTCGTCCGTGCCGTTGGTGGCTTCGATGACTGTTTCGATCGCTTCTTCGCCCACTTTTTGCGCCATACGGTTCACGCCGCTTTCAAACAGCGAAGTCGTGTAGGAGCCTTCCGGTTTTTCCCGGAAACGCTTGGTAATAAAGTCTTGCAGATATTGCAAAAAATAGAGGTTATTGCTGTTTTCTTCGGCAAAACACGTATCCGCTCCCGTGTGACAGGCAGGTCCGTCCGGATGAACCTTGATTAACAATGTATCGTTATCGCAGTCAGTCAGTATTTTAACGACATTCAGAAAATTGCCGCTCGTTTCGCCTTTCGTCCACAAACGCTGTTTTGAGCGACTGAAAAACGTAACTTTTTTTGTTTTTACCGTTTGATTATAAGCCTCTTCATTCATGAATCCGAGCATCAAAACAACATTTGTCCGGGCGTCCTGCACAATCGCAGGGACTAAACCGTCCATTTTTCCAAAATCTATATTCATAACTCTATTTTTTTATTTGAGAATTTGAAGATTTGAACATTCAAATCCAAAATCGTAAATCCAAAATTTTCAATGTCTGACACAAATTCCCTCTTTTTCAAGATATTGCTTCAATTCGGGGATTTTGATTTCTCCGAAATGAAACACGCTCGCCGCCAGGGCTGCATCGGCTTTTCCCTCGATAAAAACGTCCCTGAAATGCTGCATGTTGCCTGCTCCGCCCGAAGCAATAACAGGAATAGACAGATTATCAGAAAGTTGCGCCAACGCTTCATTAGGATAACCTGTTTTCACTCCGTCGTGACTCATACTTGTAAACAGAATTTCGCCTGCGCCGCGATTTTCCGCCTCTTTCGCCCATTCAAACAGCGTCCGATCGGTCGGAATCCTTCCGCCGTTGAGGTAGCAAACCCATTCGCCGCTGTCTTCCAAACGCCCGTCAATCGCCACCACGCACACCTGACTTCCATAATTTCGGGCGATTTCGTCAATCAGTTCCGGTCGCCGCAACGCCGCCGAATTGATTGAAATTTTATCAGCTCCCGCATTCAAAAGTCGCTCTACATCAGACAGTTCATTGATGCCACCACCTACCGTAAAGGGAATATTCAGCGTAGCCGCGACCTGCGCCACCATCTCCGCAAAGGTTTTTCGACCTTCGTGCGACGCCGTGATGTCGAGAAATACCAATTCGTCAGCGCCCTGCCGACTGTATTCGGCGCCTAATTCCACAGGGTCGCCCGCATCGCGGAAATTGATGAAATTCACGCCTTTAACGGTCTTTCCGTCTTTTACGTCGAGACAGGGGATTATTCTTTTTGCCAGCATAATTTTATTTTTTTCGCCGCAAAGGTACTATATTTTTTTCATTGTCATTTCTCCGAAACAAACAAATCGTCCATTTTTACTTCCGACTGGATATTGTTCCAATATTCGTTATGCGCTATGCCGTAAGTTGTTACCATGGTAAGATGCAGGGTTTTTGTCGTTTTTGTTTCCCG
>JAITMT010000538.1 GCA_031277235.1 Tannerella sp. | reverse complement strand
AGATTATCTGCATCAAACGCTGTTTTAGTTTTTATTTCATTTTTAATTTCCTCAATGCTATCCTTACTTATCTTCTTTGCAGATATAAATTGTTTTATTTTCTCTTCAACTTTGTTTCGAGCGTCAAAAGCAATTTTATATAAATACTCCTCCTTTTTGTCGTTGGATAATCCAAAGGGAATAGTGTTTAAACAATCTTTGTTTTGTAATAGACTTCTATATCGTGGTGCTTCTAATCTAATATATTGCTCTATTTCAATAATATTCCTGTTTTTAGATTCTACGACGTGAGTATTAAACAATTCTTCTAAAACTGATGATAATTTTGTTTCAATATCTTGAAACGATATTTCTGTATCGGTACCAAAAAGAGGATTGTCATTTTCTTGAGGAATAGCAAAACCATTTCTCGTTCTATATGCTTTTTTATTTAGATGTTCTGAAACAACATAAATGTCTAAAAAGTACTGTTTGTCTTCTTTTATAATAGGATATGAAAATAAGCTATTTACTGTATTCAGATTTTTTGGACGTCCAACAACTCTCGAATTAGCGCAATAATGAATATAATGATTTGTTCTTCTATTTTCTTTTAATGTTCTCATAATATAAATTTTAAACGACTGGTTTTTTACCTCAAATGAACGTTCTCTCTCTTTTGCAAGGTTTTTATACAAATCATTCACAATCTCAACGTTCTCCGTATCTTTATCCCATATCTGAATTAAGGGCAAATCACCACTTAAATAGTATATAAGACAATGTTGCATTATTTCATATTCAATAATCTTTACATCAATAGCCGTTTTATCTAAAATAATCGGATTGTGACAATTTATTAACTCGACTATTGTTTTATTCTCGTTAATACTTGATGTTCTCTCTACTATATCAAAAATTTCTTTTGTGACATCGAATTTAAATTCTCGATATCTCCATACGTTATTCTCAAAATAATTGCTTTTTATGTTTATTTCCTGAAATGCCGCTAATCCTGTGAAACGTCCTATCCCTTTGCAGCCAAAATTTTCTTTATATAATTGACTTAATGGCGTTTTAAATGAAGTATAATTTTCCTCATTAAATCCTATTCCGTTGTCAATAATTTTGATATTTGAAATAGTATTAATATTTCCGAAATTAGTTTGAGACGGTGGATTTCCACGGGAAATTTGAATTTGTATTTTCCGTTCCTCTTTTTTTAACGTTGAATGTTTCAATGAAATAATTGAATTAACAACACATTCAAAAAGAGGTAATAGAGCATCATCTGAAGTTAAATCAACTGCATCTACAAGATTTTTAACAGGTGTATCCATATTATATTTTTTATTTACCTTCCTTTCGCCATTTTCGACAACAACAATTCAGCAAGTATCTCCAAATTATCTATCTCTAACGTAAGGATTTCCTTGTCGTTTGTGATTGTTTTAAAAATATCATCGTTCAAAATGTTATCTGTTGGTTTTAAAATTGGCAATTTTTCGATAAAATTCTTACTCAAATTTTCTTGAGCTCCGCCAATTGCTTGGCTTTTTATAAATTCTTGATTGTAAAGTAAACTATAATACAAATATGCCGATTGTTGCGGATTTTCGCAAATCATTCCGCAACAGGCTTGATTTGTACAAGCTTCAAATTTCAAGATTCCTAACTGTCCTGCCGTTGCTCCATACATTGCCATTAGAACCGTATCTTTAGGTAACTTTTTTGCAGAACTTGACTTGAATCCTTCTTCTGAAATATATTCTTCTGATTGATAAACAATGTTATTATGTATTTCACCCGTCTTTAGCCAAGGAATATCTTTACTATTCCAAAACTTCATAATGTCACGATTTGGTGTTCCGCCCGACTTCATATCAATACAAAAATCTTGAACAGTTGTAACTCTCCATCCCTTCGGAATCTCCCCCATCTCACTCTCAACCATCTCCCCACCATTACTTTTATAAGATTTATCATTTTCATCGGGAAATTCAAAATCCACAAACCATTGCTTATAAATAGCCTGTGCTGTTTCTTCAAGTTTTTGGATGAGTTGGCTGTTCAGGTCAATGCGATTTTGGATGGCGTTATATTCGTTTACGATTTCGTGTTGTTTTTCGAGCAAGGGGACAGGGAGTTGCATATCCGAGAAAGTGTTCCAACTCAAGCCTCCGCGAACATCGGCGTCTGTATAAAACCAAGTGTTTCGGTCAAACTCGGCACGTGAGAACCACATCATCAGATAATCAGGCAAAAGTTTTTGTTTATCAATTATTTCAAAAACATCATAAGCAGGCGAAACAATAAATTTTTCTTCTTTTGTTGATAAAGCGACCGGCAAACGTTTATCTCTACCAACGTGCATTCTATTACAGGCAAATTGGTTTTTATCAACAACTTTATATAGTGTTAAATCAGTTCCGACAACATTGGCAACCGAAGGCATAAAGAATTTGTCGATATTAATCCCTAACAAGGTATTGATACCTCCATCATCATTCCTCACATCCACCTCCCGAATGTAATCGCCTAATCGCTTATAATTTACTTTATTCATGGCGGATGCTTTGTTGATATATCAATTTTTGCCGTTCGATTTCGGCGGCTAATTCTTCTTCTGTTGGCAAACAGGATAAATACTTGCTTGTGAAGATTGGATTTTTGATAAATTCCAATTTATCTTGCTGAAAGTCTTTTGTTTTGTCCTGCATTTCCTGTATTACAGGCTCTTTGTTTTGCGATGATAATAGCCTTCGGTAGTAAAGCGTAGATATATTTCTGTCGAGGGTTCGATAACTCCATGACTGATTAGCAGCTTCTTTCATGTACCAATAACGTTCTTCCCTGTTCTCAATTCTAATAAGTCGTTCATAGTGTGTCCAGCTTAACAGGGCTAATTTGTAATCCGTAGATAGGTCAGGCAGCGCCTGACTTATTCCCGCCCCAAAAAGGTCAGTCAGCGCCTGACCTTTTTCTCCTTCGCTGAACAAAAGAAAAAATTTTCTGAAATTCTTCAGATTAGTGATTGAAAAACCTTTGCCAAACTCGTTGGTAAGCTCAACCGACAAGGTTTTAAGGATCTTTGTTAATTCATTCATAATCATATTATTTTATTTCGTATCCCAAATTTTTGAAAACGGTAAGCAGTTCTTGCTTCGACTGTTCTTCGGCTTGCAGCAGTTCTTTAAATTCGGCTTGCAGGGCTTTCATTTTTTCGTCGAAATCAATCTGCTCGTCGCGGTTGATAAATTCAATGTATTTGCTGGGGACTAATGAAAAATCTTTTTTCACGATCTCTTCAAATGATGCGCTGTAACATAATTCAGGGGTGTTTTGATAGGGGCGAGGGCAAGCCTCGCCCCTACGGGGGGCGGTGCATTGCCAATTGTGGTATATGCTTGTTATTCGTTCAATATCTGCGGGCGAAAATTGGGTGAATTTTTTTTCGAATGGTTCGCCCATTTGTCGCAAATCCATGAAGAGAATTTCACGTTCGCGGTTGCGATATTGGCGTTGTTCATTGCCTACCAATACGGCGCGTTCTTTTTTGTTGCGGTTCAATATCCAAAGCGTAACGCTGATATTGGTTGTATAGAACATATTTTGAGGCAGTACCAGAATGGCTTCCACCAAATCATTTTCAATCAGTTTTCGGCGTATCTTGTATTCTTCTCCGCCGCCGCTCAATGCGCCGTTGGCAAGAATAAAACCCGCAACGCCATTTACTGAAAGTTTGCTCGCCATGTTGAGAATCCATCCGTAATTGGCATTGCTTTTGGGCGGAACGTCGTAACCACGCCAGCGCGGGTCGTCCAAAAGTTCGTCGTCAGCACGCCAGTCTTTTTGGTTAAAGGGTGGATTTGCCATGATGTAATCGGCTTTCAGGTCTTTGTGTTGATCGTCGGAAAACGTATTGGCCGCTTTATCTCCCAAATTGGCTGAAATTCCGCGTATGGCGAGATTCATCTTGGCGAGTTTATAAGTGGTGCCGGTGTA